>JAEWHQ010000357.1 GCA_023387715.1 Pseudomonadota bacterium
TTTTCGCCGTTTTTACGCGAAACGATCTGCACATCGGCCAGATTGATCGGCAGGTTAGGTGCTGCACCTTTGGTGACCACTTCCAATGTATGATCATCAAGCGCTTTATAAGAAACCACATCCGCCAGACGAGCGGTGAACGGGCTCGGGCTGTCGACAATGGTTGGCACACGTTCAAAAGTGAAAATCACATCATCGGCAGTAAATGGTGTGCCGTCGTGGAATTTCACGTTTTTACGCAGGTTAAAATGCCAGATATTGTCTCCCTTATACTCCCAGCTTTCGGCCAGAGCCGGAACAGGGCGCATATTCTCGTCTTTCCAGGTCAGCCCCTCAAAAACCTGACCTGTCATAGAGATGTTGGAGCTGTTGGCATGAAAATGCGGATCAATGGAGGTCGGAGCCGAGCCCATTCCCATCCGCAAATCTGCTGCCCATGCCGATGCCGTCAAGGCACAGCATGCTACTCCCGCCAATGAGACAGCGCGCAAAAAGCGTGTTGCCATTGTGGTTTGAAGGCGAATTCCGTGATTTTTTATCATGATTTTTCTTTCGTTCGCTAGATTTCAACCAGTTTAGTCTTGTTTTTGCAGCACCGTACGCAATGCGCGAATATTCGATAAAGTTTCGATATTCAGCACTGTTTCGATGAATTTATCTGTCTCTTGTTTAAGGAGCGGTGATAATAAGTCCTGCGCTTTACGGATAACGTCGTTGCGATCCATCGGGTTCTCCACCACTCCCTTTACCGCGTAAGTGCGGCGGCTGACGATGCGTCCGTCTGACAAAACTGCCGTGACAATTGCCTGACGGATCGGCAGTGCATCAGCTAGTTCTGCACTTGGCAGCAACGACATTTTATTCTTCATGGCCAGAATGGCGGGATCTTGCAAGCGTGCATAATCATGTGAAGCATGGAAACCAAAACGGCCGTCCACCAGCATCAAAGCAAGGCAATGCTTGCAGTTGATATCCGGCACACCGCGATCTTCCACGACATCGACCACATGGGACGGGAGTTCGATGGTCAGTTTCTCGATATTACCTAAATGAACACCTTCATTTTCCATCAAATATTCAAGGGAATCGAGGGCGGATTGAATAGGAGAACCGACACACCATTTTTTGATGTTGGTAAGCATAACCTCAAAACGGGTGCCCAGTTCGCCAATCAGAATGTCGCGATCCGGATTGTCCGAATAGGCATCCATGAAATTGCCGCGGCCTTCAATCACATCATCCGTGCCGGAAAAACCATGGGCAATCATTGCAGCTGCACTCACGCCGTTGCGGGCTGGCAGACCGGCAAAATGGAAAGCTTTTTCCATATGGTCTTTATCGCGCATCCAAACGGCAATACCGCCGGTTTGATGTGCGACATTGGAGAAGACATAGGCCATACGCTCTGCATCAATTTTATAAAGCGCACCGGCGGCGGCTGCTGCACCCCATGCGCCACCAATGCTATAGGGGCCATGACCACGCGCATAAATATGATTTGAACCAAGCGCGATATTCATGCGGGCATAGTAATCATAGCCAAGAACAACCGCTTTTAGAAAATCACTGCCACTGGATGCATTGGCTTCAGCCGCAGCCAATGCGGCAGGCACAATAGCGCAGCCCGGATGACCGATTGCCGCCGGATGGCTGTCATCGGTTTCATTGGCATGTGCCATGATGCCGTTGACAAGAGCTGCATCAGCCGGATGTAAAAAACTGTCAGAGGCAACAATGCCCGCGGCTTTGTCAGCTGATTGCGACAGGGTTTTGGAATAGGATAAAGCCATCTCGCCTACTGTAAGGCGGGCGCCGGTAATCATGGCGCAGAATGTATCCAAAATATGATATTTGGCTTTTTCCGCAACGTGATCCGGCAATGTGTCGCTCAAAGCATTAGCGGCATAGGCACTCATGCGATTTATATAAAAATGCTCGCGATTTTTATCACTGTGTGTCATTAATTCCGGCTTCATACTATACCTGTTATGCTTCACTAAGTTTGAGCTTGAGTTTAAGTTGGCGGGCTGAAACGGAGCAAACGGATTTTTGGAATAGTTATAGTCCGGTTTGGACATCTGGCCTCAGCCGGATGTCGCGGCAGGCATGAGTTGAAGAAAGTAAGGGTTTGGATTTAAGTTGGGTTGAAGATTTTCTAGCTGTGGTGGAATGCAAAGGTTTTGCGCGGGCGGCACGTCAACGCAACATTACCCAGTCGGCTTTTTCCAAACGCATCCGCTCGCTTGAAAACCATCTGGGTGGCGAGCTGATTGTCCGTAATCGTCAGCCTTTGGAACTCACAGAATTGGGTGAGCAATTTCTCAATGATTGTAAGCCGATTATTGTCAGCGTACGCCGTGCCGAAGAAAATGCACGTCAATTGCTTGGTCATGATCGCTATTTGTTGAAATTTTCTGGTGCGACTACGCTGGTGCAGTCTTTTTATCCATCATGGATTACCCGCAAAAAAACGATGATGCCGGAAATTGTGCCCAATGTTTTGTCATCGCGCACGACATCTGAAGATGTGCAGGCGCTGGATAGCGGCGAGTTTGATTTTTTCCTGACCTATCATTCGTCGGGTCAGGTGTCTTCATTTGATCTGGAACAGTTTGAATATAAGATTTTAGGCCCTGAGCAGGTGGTGCCTGTTTGTGTGCCGGATAAAGACGGCATAACGCCGAGCATCAATTTGGATGATTTAAACGGTGTGGTGCCTTATGTGGCTCGGTTGCCAGGCTCTTATATTGGTAATGTGGTTGAAAGCCGCATTGCTGAAAATAATTTGCAGGTTTTGAAAACCTGTCAGGGCACCAATGGCGAAAATTTACTTGGGCTGGTGCTTGAGGGGAATGGCATTACATGGATGCCTTATGACCGGATTAAAAATCTTCTTGCTGAGAAAAAGCTTGTTTTGGCCGGTGGGGCAAGCTGGACAGTGCCGATTGAAGTGCGCATTTATAAGCGCCTTGGCCGCAGCCGCACGGTGGTCAACAAGTTCTGGGCAAGCATTACGGAAAGCGGAAAAGAGTTTCCGACAAAAACCTGATTTTGACTATTAAATATTTAGTTTTAAACCTTTCCAACAGACCCACGTTCAATAACTTCTACGTCTTCTAAGGAGGTATAAGACGTTATTTTTTCTTCATCTTCAATACGATCTATCAGGTAATTCGTTGCTTCAATACCAAGTTCGAGAAAGGGAAAACGCAGTGCTGTAATAGTTGGCATGTGCATCTCTGCAAAAGGTGAATCTGTTAAAGCAATAACTGACAGGTCTTTTGGTGTACTTAATCCGAGTTTGCGCGCATTTGCTAGAACACCTGATGCAACCACCACGTTCGCAGCGCATATAGCAGTTGGAGTGTTAGGGGCACTCTTATAGAGTTCGGTAAAAGCTTTTCCTGACTCTTCCCAGTTATAATTACAGACTGTAACCATGTTTGGATTGAAGTTTATGCCGGCGTTTTTTAAACCAGCTCGAAAACCTTTCAGGCGCGTTTGCCCTGTGTAATTATTGAGGGGGCCAGACACATAACCGATATGTTTATGCCCCATACTGGTTAAATAATTGACGGCTTTTTCGGTTCCTTTTTCATAATTCAATAAAATACCGTGATTAATACCGTCAACTTGCCGGTTTACGAGCAATATGGGTTTGCCGCTTTTGTTTAGGTTGATAATGAGTTCTGGGTCGGTCACAGTCGAGATTAAAATACCGTCTACGCGAAAGTCATTAATAAGACGGCGATATAATTCAGCGTCATGAAAAGTGCTGTCGGTAAATAAAATAATCAGAGTATAGCCACGTTTGATCGCTGCACGCTGTGCGCCGCGGATGATCGTGCTATAGGCCGGGTTATCAAATTCATCAACGATAATACCAAGTGTACGTGTGCGTTTTGTACGTAACGCACGCGCTCTGGGATCTGGACTGTAGCCGAGTAATTGTGCTGATTCTAAAATTTTCTTACGCGTGTCTTCACGAATGTTAAGTGTCGTTTCTCTGCTCAAGACTCTGGAGACGGTTGACTTGGCAACACCCGCAAGGGCTGCAACATCTTCAAGCTTAATGACACCATCTTTATTATATTTTTTCATAGTATCTATCTGTAATTACTCACCAGTTTTTCGATTGAGCAAGTCGTGAAGGAAGATATTTTAGTTCCAGCGATATCATAGAAATTATTCTTAATCGAACAAATTTATTACCCGCATAAAATGATATTTTTCATACTTGACAGTAAAAAAACATAGAACTAACGTTTAGGAAATCGTTTTCCTAAATTGAATATACATGAGGGGCTGTTTATATTATGTTTCATATCCCAGGGGTTTTAACGCGTATCGATCCTGTCACTGAGCCGGTGCCGGTCGTGTTTGATGTGCCGCGTAGCGGTACATGGTACCCATGCGAATTTCGTACTAAAGTTAGTTTTGATGACCTTCATCGGTCAGTTTCCATGCACTTGCCGGATTTGTATCAAGGTGTTCCGCAGTATGGTGCACAATTGCTTGTGGCGCACTTTCCCAATGCATTTATTGATGCCAATCGTAATGAAACGGATATTGATCCTTCTTTACTAGCGGATGATTGGAAGGGAACTTTGCCGCTTAATCCAACAGTTAAATCGGAGCTTGGCATTGGCCTAATTCATAGTGTGGCCGGCCAGACAGGTACCCCGTTATATGACTACAAACTGACATCGGCTGAAATTCAAAGCCGTATTGATCAGTATTTTTTGCCTTATCATGATGAGCTTGCACGCATCATTCAGGAAGGCAATGACAGGCATAAAGTCAGCTATCATATTAGTTGCCACAGTATGGCATCGATTGGCGGTAGTTCGACATTGGATAAAGGGCAGCCGCGTACTGATTTCGATATTGGTGATTTGAACGGTCAGAGTTGTGAACCTGAGTTTGCTGAACTTGTTGTCAACACCCTTAAAAGCTTCGGCTTTAATGTGACATCCAATTTTCATTATGCAGGTGCTGAAGCTGTGCGTCGGCATTCACGTGTGTCTGAACGTAAGCATAGCCTGCAAATCGAGATTAATCGCAAGCTTTATATGAACGAACAGGATTTTTCTAAGTCAGCTGACTTTGCAGATATCCAGAAAGTTCTTGCAAAGCTTGCTGATGAAATTCGCCTTTATGCATTGGCGCAAAGCAGCAGTTAAAAACTAAAAAACGTAATCGGGAGGAGCTTTAATGAATAAACTGTTTGGACTATTAATTTCTGCATCTGTATTGGCGCTTTCAACGCCGTCATGGGCTGAAAAGGATGCTCTCATCGCTACAATCAACAGCGATGTTAATCATATGTATCCAGGCGCAGGTACGGCTGCTGAGGATTATAATGCGGCAGTGCTCATGTTTAATGGCTTGGTTCGCATTAACAATGAACTCAAGCTGGAGCCTGAACTCGCAACAGAGTGGTCTTCAAACGAGAGCGCAACTGAATGGACTTTTCATTTACGTAAAGGTGTAAAGTTCCATAATGGGAAGGACTTTACCGCTGAAGATGTTGTCCATACATTTGAATGGCTCGCGGATCCGGCATTAGCTTCTCGCGCGAGATCGACTGCCGAAATGGTAGCTTCAATTGAAACACCAGATGATTATACGGTTAAATTTATTTTAAAAGAACCATATGGCGCTTGGCCGGATATGTTGATTGAGCGTCATTTGAAAATAGTGCCAGCGGGCATTTCTATGGAGGACATGGTTCGCAATCCGGTCGGAACGGGGCCTTTTAAATTTGAATCTTATACTCCCGGTGACAAGCTGGTTGTTGCTAAAAATGATAGCTATTGGGAAGAGGGCTTGCCTAAGCTTAATAAGGTAACTCTGCGCATTATGCCGGAGGATGCTGCAAAAATCGCTGCATTGAATGCAGGTGATGTGGATATTCTCTATAATGTTCCGCTTGAATCTGTTGAAGAACTAAAGGGCAAATCAGGGATTGTAGTTGATAGTGTGCCGACAGGAACATGGGATGGCTTTGTTTTGAATAATGAAGTTAAACCATTCAGTGATCCTAAAGTCCGGCAGGCAATTGTTAAAGCGCTTGATAAACCACAATTGGTTGAGTTTGCATTGTTTGGTCAGGGCGCAGCAACGCATACACCAATTGCACCTAACCATCCGTTTTATAATCATGATTTGCCGGTAACTCCGGATATTGAAGGCGCAAAAGCTCTTCTCGCTGAAGCTGGCTATCCGAAGGGGTTTAAGATTACGCTGAACGTACCAGTAGGACGACCGACACGTGAACGGGCGGCAGTGGCATTGCAACAAATGTTGAAGCCAATTGGTGTCCAAGTGCAGCTAGAGCGCGTACCTTACAGCCGTTGGGGTGCAACAATTTCTGGTAAAGCACCTTTCTATATGGATGGTTATTTGTCCCGACCGACTGTCGATACAGCCACTTTCCCTTGGTATCATAGTTCGGGCTCCTGGAATAACCAGATGTGGCATTTCAAGAGTGAGCGAATTGATGCTTTGATTGATGAGGCACGGCAGACAACGGATCAGGAAAAGCAAAAAGAACTTTATAATAAGTTTCAGGCTTACGCATTGGAAGATGCGCCTGGCGGTGTGATGTATGTTATTAATTTTGCCACCGCGTACAAGGATCAGTTGAAAGGGTATCAGACCCATCCTTACTCATGGCTTGATCTGCGCGAAGCGCACTTCGAATAATTTCCTGAGCTTCCAGCTGGATTTTTTAACCTTAAATCCAGCTGGAAGAGCATCAGGCTGCATATCAAGCGGTTTATACGCAAACCGTAAAAGGACGGGATATGTCTTTTTTCTTCCGCCATTTAATTAACCGGTACAGCTCATGACAGGTTATTTTCTCAAAAGATTATTGTCGATTGTTTTTACAATGACAATCATGTCTGTTCTCATTTTCTGGATAACACAAGTTATGCCGGGTAATGTTGCTTATATGATCCTGGGTGATTTTGCTTCACCGGAAGATATCGCAACACTCGAAAATAAACTCGGCTTAAATGATCCAGTCTATCTGCAATATTGGAACTGGGCATCCAAACTACTGACCGGCGATCTGGGAACCTCCTATATTATGGACCGGCCAATCGGGCCTGTCTTAGGCGAGGCGGTAGGAAAGTCTGCTATTCTGGCTGGAATTTCAATCGTTTTGGTTGCGTTCTTTGGCATTTGGTTAGGTGTGTTTTCTGGCGTTCGCCATGGAAAGCCAGCTGATCACATTGTATCAATTGTTACCTATATCAATATCGCTATTCCTGAGTTTTTATGGGCGATCGTGATTGTGATGCTGTTTGCTGGTTATCTTAACTGGTTTCCGGCTACTGGCTATAGCGACTTGTCTTCCGGTTTTAGCCAATGGGCTCTTCACCTGATTTTGCCTGTATTTACGCTCGTGACTGGGTTGATAGCACATATTTCGCGACTGACACGCTCCAGCATGATTGACACAATGCAAAGTCAGTATGTGCGGGCCGCTCGTGCTCGCGGACTACCGGAAAAGCTGGTTGTGCGCAGGCATGCACTACCAAATGCACTTTTACCGACCATCACCGTATTGGCAATTGACATCGGTATTATGATGGGTGGCGTTGTAGTGGTGGAAACGATCTTCTCTTATCCTGGTCTTGGTCGCTTGCTCATGTTTGCTATTCAAAACATGGATGTACCGTTGTTGCAGGCCTGTATGCTGGTCATCACTTTTGTTTATGCCGCTGCCAATCTTGCTGCTGACCTTCTTTATGCCTTCTTAAATCCGAGAGTGCGCTATGGCCGAAACACAGACTAAGCGTCGTTCCGTACGCAGAAAATCACCTTCATTGATTGCAGGTGGGATTCTATTAATCCTTATCCTGACACTGGCAATTATCGGCCCTGCATTATCACCATTTGATCTGGATACGATGCAGTTGAACGTACGCCTTGTGTCTCCAAATGAAACACATTGGCTGGGAACAGATGAATTTGGTCGTGATGTTCTCAGTCGGATGCTGAATGGTGGACAAACTTCATTAATTATGGGTTTTGGTGCTACTTTTGTCAGTCTGATCATTGGCGTGCCTTTAGGGCTGATGGCAGGTTATCATCGTGGTATGGTTGATGAAATGATCATGCGTGCCGCTGATATTATGATCTCTTTGCCACCTATTATCTTAGGCTTGCTGATTTTGTCGGTGACGCCACCAAGTCTTTGGAAAACAGTATTGGCTGTGGGCTTTGTTTACATTCCAATCATAACACGCCTGACGCGGAGTGTTACGCTGGAAGTTGCAGGGGAAGAGTTTATTCAAGCGGCCCGTGCCCGCGCTGAAAGCAGTTTTTATATACTGTTCAAAGAAATACTTCCCAACGCATGGCCTGCTATTATCGTTGAAGCAGCTTTACGCGTAACATTTGCCATGCTGCTTGCCGCGGCTCTCAGTTTTCTTGGTCTTGGTGTTCAACCTCCTTCTTCTGATTGGGGATTGATGATTGCAGAAGCACGTCCGTTCATCAATTCAGCACCATGGATCGTTTTGGCACCTGGTATGGCTTTGTGCATTACCGTTATTGCAATCAATCTATTTGGCGATGGCTTGCGTGAATTGCTCGATCCTCGCTTGTCAAGGAGGCGCTGATGTCTGCCCTTATTCTTGATGTTAAAAACTTATCTGTCAGTTTTGGCACTAAAAATGACCGTGTACGTGTGTTGCATGATGTGAGCTTAAAAGTCGCTCGTGGCACTGCACTTGGTGTCGTAGGTGAAAGCGGTTCAGGTAAAAGCACAACTGCACTGGCTATTTTGGGGTTGCTTCATGCCGGCGCTCAAATCGATGCAGGTGAGATCCTGTTGCAGGGGCAGGATATATATAGCCTGAGCGATGAAGAGCGGCGCCAGTTGAGAGGTGGGAAAATCAGCATTGTTTTTCAGGATCCGTTTACGACCCTTAACCCGGCAATACGGGTAGGTAAGCAGATTTCTGAACCATTGATTATGCATAGATCAATGAGTGAGGAGG
>JAEWHQ010000360.1 GCA_023387715.1 Pseudomonadota bacterium
GGTTTATGCAACCGTTGCCATTACCGTGCTGTCGTTCCTCGTCTGGGCGCACCACTTCTTCACCATGGGTGGCGGCGCAAGTGTGAACGCGTTCTTTGGTGTGGCAACCATGATCATTTCCATCCCGACGGGTGCGAAAGTGTTCAACTGGCTGTTCACCATGTATAAAGGCCGTGTGCGTTTTGAAACGCCGGTTCTGTGGACCATCGGCTTTATGTGTACCTTTGTTATTGGTGGTATGACCGGTGTTCTTCTGGCTGTTCCGCCGGCAGATTTCGTGTTGCACAACTCCGTATTCCTGATTGCACACTTCCATAACGTCATTATCTCGGGCGTATTGTTCGGTTGCTTTGCCGGTATGATCTACTGGTTTCCGAAAGCTTTCGGCTTCAAGCTCAATGAACGTCTTGGCCGTTATGCTTTCTGGTGCTGGCTCACCGGTTTCATTCTTGCCTTCGCGCCGCTTTACGTGCTGGGTCTGATGGGTATGACCCGTCGTCTGAACCACACCGAAAATCCTGCATGGCAGATCTATCTGATTATCGCAGCCGTTGGTGTGGCGATCATTCTGGTCGGCATTGTCTTCCAGGTTCTTCAGGTGCTTGTTTCGATCCGTGACCGTGAAAAACTGCGCGATCTCAATGGCGATACATGGGGCACAGGACGCACACTTGAGTGGTCAGTTTCCTCACCGCCGCCATTCTACAACTTTGCCGAAACTCCGCCGATCAAAGATGTGGATGCCTGGTGGGAGATCAAAAAGAGTGGCGTACCACGCCGCACACAGAAATTCGCCCGCATCCATATGCCGAAAAATACCGGCGCAGGTTTCATCCTTGCCATGATCAGCATCGTCTTTGGTTTTGCTATGGTATGGCATATCTGGTGGCTGGCGATCGTCGGTGTGGTGGGCATGCTGGCTGTCGGTATCGGTCACTCCTTCTCGCTGGACAGAGACTATTATGTATCTGCCGATGAAGTGCAGGCGGTTGAAGATATCCGCACCGCTCAACTCAAAGCACAGGAGGCCTGATCATGAGTTCCTCAGCTGTTTTAGATAATCACAGCGCTTCTATTGATGTAGAAGCAGCGCATGAAGATCATCACGATGCAGGCTCCACCTCGCTGGTAGGTTTCTGGATCTATCTGATGAGCGACTGCGTGTTGTTCTCAGGGCTCTTTGCAACCTATGCCGTTTTATCCCACCAGTTCGCTGGTGGGCCAACGGGGCGTGAATTGTTCGATCTGCAATTTGTTGCGGTTGAAACTGCATTATTGCTGGTCTCCAGCTTGACCTATGGTCTGGCAACATTGGCAATGTTCAAAGGTAGCCGCGCCGGTCTTATCGGCTGGCTCGGTGTGACCTTCCTGCTCGGTGCCAGCTTTCTTGCTATGGAAATCTATGAATTCCATCACATGATTGCTGAAGGTGCAGGCCCTGATCGCAGTGCGTTCCTGTCGGCATTCTTTACCCTTGTCGGTACGCACGGTTTCCACATTCTCACCGGTCTGATCTGGATCGTTGTGCTGGTTGCGCAGATTATGCGTACCGGCCTCACCAAGAGCAATCAGACACGTGTTATGTGCCTCAGCCTGTTCTGGCACTTTCTGGATATCGTCTGGATTGGTGTCTTCACGCTGGTCTATTTGATGGGAGTATTGTGATGAGTGCTGTGAAAGATACACACGGAACAACTGATCATGGTGCTGATCACGGTGATCTGAAAACCTATCTGATCGGTTTTGTATTGGCAGTTATTCTCACCGCCGTACCTTTCGGTCTGGTAATGGTGGGAACATTTACGCCGGCGGTTACCGCTGCCATCGTGTTGGGTATTGCAGCAGTGCAGATGGTTGTTCATCTGATTTACTTCCTGCATATGAGCCCGAAATCAGAAGGTGGCTGGAACATGATGGCGCTGTTATTCACCGTTATCATTCTGGCGATTGTTCTGACCGGTTCGGTCTGGATTATGCATCATTTGGATACCAATATGATGCCGATGCAGATGACCCCAGAGGCAGCTCGCAACCTGCCTTGATATAAATAACATCCTTTTTTCAGCGGCTTTTCTCTCCTCTCCCCCCGCAAAAGCCGCATCGGGCGCTCCGGATTTTTTTGATCCGGAGCGCTTTTTTATTTTGCGTGTGTAAATTCACTAAAGCACTCATTGGTTGTATTTGTAGTTGCTAAAATGATAAAGAGCATATCTTTGACCGGAAGGGCTTAAGGTGTGCTTGATGCCTTGCTCCGGTGAGAACGGAGTATTTTATATGTTACTGCGCAAATTAATTGTTAGACCAAAATATATTTTTAAACTGGCTTTATTGAGCGTACTGTTAGGTGCGCCTGCTGTTAGCTATGCAGCGCCTGCCATTGTGACCGACAATGTGAATGTGCGTGAAGGAGCAGCAGCACGCTATAAGAAAATTGGCACCTTGAGACCAGGCTGGCAGGTCGATGCAGGCCCGTGTCAGGCCGGATGGTGTCATGTGCGTGTCGGGCGTATTTATGGCTGGGTATCGGCGCGTTATTTAAATTTCAACCGTGTCGTTCAGCCAGCACCTTACTATACGCGCCAACCGACAGTCATTATTGAAAGCGGCCCTGTCATCAGACGTCAGCCTTTTTGGGGCTGGGGTGGCTGGGGCAATGATGATGGACACTACCGGCCATCCCGCCATCATTACCGCCCGCCATATCGTCCGCGGCCTTTGCCGCCGCAGCCGGCACCTTCAGCCCCTTTCTATGACCCTTACAAGGATGCAGGAGGCGGACCGGTTTATCCGCCGATGCGCAATGTTCCCATTGGTGAAGGTGTAAGGCCGGTTGGAGGGTAAGAGCCTGAAACTGATTCCATTGAGCAGGATGAAAATTAAGAACCTGATGCTTTTCGGCTTTTAGATATTATGATTTTCATCAATTTGAGCGCATTTTTTGTAAAAAATATTTGGCACGAAATTTGCGCTCAAAAATCATTAATTCAGAAATTGCTTATATTTTATAAGGGTTTGTCCGGTCATGAAGCCGGATCGGATTAGCCCCTAATTGATGTTAACCTTTCATTCACCTAAAAGTTGAATTGCATCTTCTCTTGTGTGCCCGTTAACCATGCCCGTGCTATTCACTGTATATCTCACATAAGCGCGATTTTTGATCTTGTTCTTATGTTGGGTAGGCGCATTGCGCAGTAAAAAACATACTGTAGCAATCGACAAATACAGGTGGAACAGATAAGATTTCTGTCAAAGAAATGTATCCGGTTCAGTCTGTTCGTATGAATTTAGTATAGGAATGCACAAGCATATGAGACTGAAGGCAAAGCCAATTTATAAAGCAAGCGTACTGGCATTGCTGATGGCTGCCCAGCTTTCACCTTTCCTTGCTTCTCCGGCACAAGCATTTGAACTTTTCGGCATTCATTTATGGGGCGAGAACAAGCAAGTAAATGATCCTGATGCCGTGATCGCTGAACCTAAAAACTACGATGTTGAAGTGGTTGTCGGCGGTGTTCAGATCAAGCCGGACGGTAAAGCAGATAATAGCAAGGAAGTCATCGAGGGTGCATCCGGTTTGGTCGCGGATCAGGATAAGCCTGCATCCGGTTCAGCAGGTTTGCTGGCTAAAGCCCGTGGCGATTATCGTCGTATTCTGGCAGCCCTTTATAATGAAGGGCGCTATGGCGGGACGATTTCCATTTTAGTGAATGGCCGCGAGGCCAGTGATATTCCGCCTGATGCGGAAATGCCTGATCACGTCAATATTGTTATGAATGTCGATCCGGGCCCGCAATTTCTGTTTTCGCGTGCAAGCATTGTTAATATGGCGCCGCCACCGGCAACGCCTCGCCGTGATCAGGTTAAAACACCGGCAGAATCCGGATTTGCGGATGGTGAAATTGCCAAGTCCGGCACGATTTTGCGTGCCGAGCGTCTGGCTGTTGAAGCATGGCGCCAGCAAGGTTATGCCAAAGCCCGCATGACAGATGAGCAGGTAACTGCTGACCATCAGGGCAATACGATTGCCGCCGAAATTACCATTGATCCGGGTATGCATGCGCAATATGGCCCTGTCACCGTTG
>JAEWHQ010000370.1 GCA_023387715.1 Pseudomonadota bacterium
GGTTTTTCAAATAACCCTTCATCACCACATTGCCGCGCAGCATGATCTCACCCAATGTTTCGCCATCTGCCGGCACGACTTCCATTGTCTCCGGATCACGCACTGACAAAGCATCCAACACTGGTGAGCGCACACCCTGACGCGCTTTCAGGCTGGCACGTTCCGGTGAGGAAAGATGATCCCAATCTGCATGCCATTCGTTTACGACACTTGGCCCATAGGTTTCAGTTAAACCATAAATGTGGGTGACGTTAAAACCAGCCTCGCTCATACGGGTCAGCACAGTTTCCGGCGGCGGGGCAGCGGCAGTATTGAAAATAACCGTATGGTCAAATTGCGTGCGCTCATCATCTTTTGCATTGATGAGAATGGACATCACCACCGGAGCGCCGCATAAATGTGTCACTTTATAAGTGGCAATCGCTTCATAAATCGGCTTTGCCCGCACCCAACGCAAACAAATATGCGTGCCTGCCTGCAAGGCTATTGTCCACGGAAACGACCAGCCATTGCAATGGAACATCGGCAATGTCCAAAGATAAACCGGATGCCGCGGCATATTGGTGTTAAGCGTATTGCCGAAGCACATCAGCGCTGCACCACGATGATGATAGACAACGCCTTTCGGGTCGCCGGTCGTGCCGGAGCTATAGTTCAACGACAGCGCATCCCATTCATCATCCGGTTGCAACCAGATGAAATCCGGATCGCCCGCACTGACAAAAGCCTCATAATCGAGCGTGCCGATTTTTGCCCCTTTTGGCTGCGGCGCATCTTCAGGATATTCCGTATCATCATAATCAATGACAATTGGCTTAATCTTCGCCAAAGACAAAGCCTTTGCCGTGACATCGGCAAATTCACGATCAACAATGAGGATTTTTGTTTCCGCATGGTCGAGCTGAAAAGCAATAGAAGCGGCATCAAGTCTGGTATTGATTGAGTGCAGCACCGCCTTTGCCATTGGCACACCGTAATGTGCTTCCAGCATTGGCGGCGTATTGGAGAGCATGACCGAAACCGTATCGCCTTTGCCCAATCCTTGATGATTGAGCGCAGCCGCTAACTGTTTGCAGCGTTTCCAGAAACTGCGATAAGTGTATTTAATATTGCCATGCACCACAGCAAGCTGATCCGGAAAGGTCGTTGCCGCACGTTCCAGATAGCCGATCGGGCTCAGAGGCTGATAATTGGCAGCACACTTATCCAAATTCATTTCAAACGCGTTCATTCATACTCTCCCCCGGCCTCCCCAGGCCCGCACAAGCCATGCTTCCGATCAGATTGAGATTATAAACTAACCATCAATCTTGATCACCACACGTCCTTGCGTTTTACCGGCCAAAATATCATCAGCCAAACGCGGCAGCGCAGACATTGGCTCAACCGTTGTCATATCGGCCAAGAGCTTATGATCGAGGCTTTCCGCCAGCAGCTTCCACGCGCGTTCGCGTTTATTAGCCGGAGCCATCACAGAATCCACGCCCAAAAGTGCTACATTGCGCAGGATATGCGGCAGAACCGTTGCCGGCAAATCGGCACCACCGGCAAGGCCGCAGGCTGCAACACCGCCGCCATAAACGGTCTGTGCCAGCACATTGGCAAGGGTTGTGGAACCAACGGAATCCACCGCACCGCCCCAACGCTCTTTTTGCAATGGCCCTGCTTTTTCTGAAAGTGACGCACGATCAACAAAAGCAGAAGCACCAAGCTTGCTCAAATAATCATGGCTTTCAGGACGACCTGTAGAAGCAGTCACATTATAGCCACGCGCAGCAAGAAGTGCGACCGAAACCGAACCCACACCACCGGCAGCACCTGTTACCAGCACTTCACGGCCTTGCTTTTCAATCATGCCCCAGTCTTCCAAAGCATTGACGCACAAAGCCGCGGTATAACCGGCAGTACCGATCGCCATCGCCTGTTCCGGTGTAAACGCATCCGGCAAACGGGTCAGATGTTCCGGCTTGATACGCTGAAAGCGTGAATAACCGCCCCATTCTGTTTCCGACAGACCCCAGCCATTGACCACAACGCGGTCACCGGCTTTCCAGAGGTCAGAACGGCTTTCCACCACGGTTCCTGCCAGATCAATGCCACCAACCATAGGCAAACGACGTGCAATGCGTCCCTTACCGGAAATTGCCAAACCATCTTTATAATTGAGGCTGGAATGAGAAATTTCTACCAGCACATCGTGATCGGGCAGGTCGTTAAGGCTCAATGTTTTGATGCTGGCGCGCGGCTTGCCATCAACATCCTCAATAACCATCGCATTGAATGAATTAGTCATATCGTACTCTTCCGTCTTAATGCTACAGGCTTATTTCTGGGTGCGGCCAAGCATGTAAAATTCGTCATTCGGGCGCATGCTGGTGACATTGGCAATGCGGTTTGACATGCCAAAGAATGCGGTAATCGCGGTCATGTCCCAGATGTCTTCTTCGGTGAAGCCATGAGATTTCAGTGTATCGAAATCATCTTCACCTACTTCATACGCGCGTGCCGACACTTTCGAAGCAAATTCGAGCATCGCTTTCTGGCGCGGCGTAATATCAGCTTTGCGGAAATTCAGTGCAACCTGATCGGCAATCAGCGGGTTTTTCGCACGGATACGCAAAATCGCCCCATGAGCAACAACGCAATACTGGCACTGATTGACAGTGCTGGTGGCAACCACAATCATTTCACGCTCAGCAATGGTGAGATTGCTTGGGCGTTCCATCAAAGCATCATGATAAGCCATGAACGCTCTGAATTCATCAGGACGATGCGCAAGCACCAAAAACACATTGGGGATAAAACCGGATTTATCGCTCACATCTTTGATGCGGGCAGCAATATCTTCCGGCAGATCTTTTAATTCAGGCACAGGAAATCGGCTGATTGGCTTATCAGTCATAACAGGCTCCATAAATGACTAGCTTAAAGGCTTTAAAATCAACTTCACGGGTGGTTTCCCACCCGCGAAAGACTTGATCTATTTACTTATTCTTCTCGGCATATTGGCGTTTGCCTTCCTGCACCGCTTCATAAAGCGTTGTGGCAGCAGCAGGCAGATCTTTCAAAAGGGCTGAATGAGTATCACCCACCTTGTCAGCCCAGACTTTTTGCTGCTCTTCGCTCAATGTTACAAATTTGCCGCCATTCGCTTCAAACTTGCTGACCTGTGCTTTTTCATCATCATCCTGACGCTGGCGCATTTCATCAGTTGTAGGCATCGAGCTTTTCAGCAGTGCCTGAATATTGGCTGGCAGGCTGTCATAGAAGCGCTTGTTGACGAAGAAAATCTGCTCATGATGATATTGATGGGTCTGCGTATAGGTTTTAGCAAACTGCGCCGCAGGGGTGGTGACATAGAAGGTAAACGGCAGATCGCCGCCTTCAACCATGCCCTGCTCCAAACCGGTGAAGAAATCCGGCAATGAGAGTTGCACACCGTTCACACCAACATTTTGCCAGAAAGCACGCGCTGATGCTGCCGGCGGAATGCGGAAACGCTGACCGGCAATATCATCCGGTGTTGTGCATGTTTCTTTACAGAACATGTTTGACCAACCTGCATCACCAAGACCGATAACAACCAGTCCGTTTTCTTCAAAGATTTTTTCCAGAGCCGGACGCACGACATTGTCGGTTGCCCAACGGCGCTGTGCATCATTGTCCCACAAATACGGCATCGAAAGCACAGCAGCCGGCGGAATAGAAACAGCCGAACCTGCAAGACCGGTAGTGCCGATTTCCAAGCGACCACGGATTACCTGCTGGGTCATTTCCTGATCATTGGCGACCAGCTGATATTCAATCTTGTAATCATCACCGGCTTTTTCATTGAAATTGGTGATGAAGGTCTGGATGATGCCATCCATCATCGAGCCCGGACGCAGCGAACCTGCAATACGCATGGTTTCTGCGGCCTGCACAGTGCCGCTGAACGACACTGTGGCTGCAAGCGCCGAGAACACGGCCAGACTTGTTAGTTTTTTCATGGTAGTCCCTCCCAAACTATTATGGTTTTTATTCAAATTGCGTGATGAATTTGGTGATCAGATAGCCGTCGAAAGCTTCCGAACCGCCTTCGCTGCCATAGCCACTATCTTTAATGCCGCCGAACGGTGTTTCCGGCAGTGCAAGGCCTAAGTGATTGATTGTCACCATGCCGCTTTCCAAGCCGTCCGACACTTGCGTGACGGTCTTGCTGGATTGGGTGAAGACATAAGACGCCAGACCAAATGGCAGGCTGTTGGCACGGCGCAGCACATCATCGGTATCTTTAAACGAGGTCACCGCTGCAATCGGGCCAAACGGCTCTTCGGTCATCAATCGTGAATCTTCCGGCGGGTTAAACACCACTGTCGGCGCATAGAAATGGCCGCGATTGCCGATGCGCTCGCCGCCGCACATGATCTTGGAACCATTGCCGCGTGCTTCCTGCACAAAGCCGTCAATCGCTTCAACGCGGCGCGCATTGACCAATGGCCCCATCTGGCTGTCGACATCCAGACCATTGCCAACTTTTACCTTGGCAATATTGGCGCTGAAGCGTTCCAAAAACTGTTCCTGCACTTTTTCATGCACATAAAACCTTGTCGGTGAAACGCAAACCTGACCGGCATTTCTGACCTTTGAAGCGGCCATAATATCAGCAGCGCGTTCCACATCCGCATCAGGGAAAATCAGCACCGGCGCATGGCCGCCAAGTTCCATTGTCGAGCGCTTCATGTGGAGTGACGCTAAGGAAGCCAGCTGCTTGCCAACCGGCACCGAACCGGTGAAACTCACTTTAGCGGTGATCGGCGAGGCAATCAGATAGCTGGAAATTTCTGCCGGTACGCCCCAGACCAGATTGAGACAACCATCCGGCAGACCTGCATCCTGCATAGCACGCGCCAGTGCCACAACCGCACTTGGTGTTTCTTCAGGGCCTTTGAGAATAAGCGTACAACCGGAACCAATGGCGGCTGCAATTTTGCGGATTGCCTGATTGGCCGGAAAATTCCACGGCGTGAAAGCCACACAAACGCCGATCGGCTCACGCACAACAAGCTGACGCACATTTTCAGCGCGAGCCGGAATGACACGACCATAAATGCGGCGGCCTTCTTCTGCATGCCAGTCAAGCAAATCAGCACATGCCATGATCTCGCCGCGCGCTTCCACAAATGGCTTGCCCTGATCAAGCGTCATGTTGCGGGCAATTTCATCAGCGCGTTCACGGATCAGATCACCGGCACGACGCATGATTTTGGAGCGCTCCATCGGCGAGCTTTTCTTCCAGCTGCGGAATGCTTTTTGCGCCGCATCCAAAGCCGCATCCAGATCATCGCGGGTCGCATGTGGTAGACGTGCCAGCACCTGTTCGTCAGCAGGGTTGAAAACATCTTCACCCTTGCGACCACCTTCTTCACCAATCCAACGGCCATTGATCAGAAGTTGCAGTTTTTCAGAATACATTTTCATCTCCACTCAATTTCAAAAGCATTTCCAGCAAAAAATCAGATAAAGGCTTCGATCAGGAACGGGCCTTTGCGCGAACAAGCATGCGCAAACAGATCGGCAAATTCCTCAGCTGTGGAAGCGCGTGCACCTTCCACACCCATGCCTTTGGCAAGGCTCACCCAATCCAAAGTCGGGTTCACCAAATCCAGCATATGAGTAGCGTTACGCCCTGCAACACCAGCACCAACATTTTTCAATTCATGGTGCAGGATCGCATAACGCTGATTGGCAAAAATAACGGTGACAATATCCAGCTCTTCACGCGCATGCGACCACAGCGCCTGAAGCGTATACATGCCGCTGCCATCGGCCTGCAAAGCCACCACTTTACGGTCCGGGCAGGCAATTGCCGCACCCGTTGCCAATGGCAAACCGATACCGATTGCACCACCGGTTAATTGCAGAAAATCATGCGGCGCGGATGAATGGGTGAAATTGAAAAAATCACGCCCTGAGCTGATGGATTCGTCCACCACAACTGCATTTTCCGGCATCAGCGCACCAATAACGGTGGCGATTTTGTTAGAATTTAACTGACCTGTCGGCAAAATAGCTTTTTCGAGCTTGTTGAGCGTCACCGGTGCATTGGCAGGAATGCCCAATTCATCCGCCATCCATTGCAGCGCATGGATCAGATCGCATGTATTGTCAGCATAAGAAATAACCGTTGCTTCCGGCTTTAAAAATGTGCTCGGCTTGCCCGGATAAGCAAAAAACGCCACCGGTTCTTTCGCGCCAATCAGGATCATCTGATCGACATCGGCAAGATCCGCAGTTGCATCTTCTGCACGATATTTGACACGGTCAATCGCCACACGGCCAGCACCGCGCTGCATACGACCATTGGATTGTTGGGCAAGAATGCGCACACCTGTGCTTTCCGCAATACGGCCTGCAATTGCCAAGCCTTCTTCACGCAGTGCCATGCCGGAAAGCAACAACATTGTGCGCTTACCATTGCGAATAGCACTTGCTGCTTCGCGCACCGCTTCCTCGCTCACCTGCTGAGGTTTTGGTTTGGCGCGTGGTGTGACTTGTCCGTTCTTTACCTCATTCCATGCCGCATCGGCAGGCAAAATGAGTGTCGCAATTTGCCCGGGCTTTCTACTCGCCACTTCAATCGCATCACTGGCATCATTAATCACATCATCAGCGGATTTACTGGTGCGCACCCATGCCGAAACCGGCTTCGCAATACCTTCAATATCACTGGTCAGCGGTGCATCATATTGCAAATGATAAGTCGCGTGATCACCGACAATATTGACCATCGGTGTAAAAGCACGGCGTGCATTGTGCAAATTCGCAATACCATTGCCAAGGCCGGAGCCCAAATGAAGCAGCGTTGCCGCAGGCTTATCGGCCATACGGGCATAGCCATCTGCCGCGCCCGTCACCACGCCTTCAAACAGGCCGAGAACGCAGCGCATTTCCGGTTTCCGGTCGAGAGCTGCCACAAAATGCATTTCCGATGTGCCCGGATTTGCAAAACAGACATCAATCTCATGCGCAAGCAGCGTATCGCAAAGGGCGTCAGCACCATTCATTTTCATCTTATGTCCTAACTTACCAAGGCAGATATTTCTTACTGTTCAGTGACATGCCGCAAACCACTTGCGACATGTCCGGTTGAGAAATGCGATCCGCTTACGGGACAAACATGAACACGAGTTGCGGAACAAAGGTTGTAATAAGCAACGGGATCAGCATCAGCAGCACAAAAGGCCACACCCCGCGCACAATGGTGGTAAAGCTTTCTTTGAAGACACTCATCGCCACGAATAGATTGATACCGACAGGCGGGGTGATGTAACCAATCTCAAGATTGACTGTGGTGATCACACCCACATGTACCGGATCAAAACCATGTGCCTGCATCAATGGAAGCAGCAATGGCGAGAGGATCAGAATGGCTGAACCCACATCCATGAAGCAACCGGCAATCAGCAAGATGACGTTCATTGTCAGACCAGCCGTCACCGGATTGGTGATCCACTGGCTGAGCCATTCGACCAGCATTTTCGGAATGCCTTCATAGTCGAGAATGGTGTTGAAACTACCTGCAATCGCGAGAAGTGGCAGTAAGGTTCCGAACAAGCGCACGGACTCACCCAACATGGCGGAAAAGTCTTTCATGGTCAGATCGCGATAGATCAGACCTTCAACCGCCAAGGCATAAACAAGCGATACAACAGCCGCTTCCGTTGCGGTGAAATAGCCGGTGTAAATACCGCCAAGAAGCAACACAGGCAGAAACATTGCTGGCCCGCCGCGTCGCATAGCAGTCAGCAAACGACGGAGAGAGAATTGACCGCGTGCTCTGATCGGCGCAACAATCACACAATAAACCACGAAGAAAACCGTCATCAACAGGCCGGGCCCGATGCCGCCCATGAACAATTTTACAATCGAAGTATCAGTGATAATGCCGTATAGCATCATCGGAATAGATGGCGGAATGAGAATGCCAAGTGTACCGCCTGAACACAAAAGTCCCAAAGCCAAATGCTTGGAATAACCTTCACGCAGCAATGCCGGATACATGATCGAGCCGATAGCTGCCAGTGTCACAATGGACGAGCCGGAAATAGCTGCAAAAACCGCACAAGCCAGAATGGTTGCAACTGCCAGACCACCACGAATATTGGCGGTCAGCTCAATCATAATATCGATGAGGCGCTGCGCAATCACACCGCGGCTCATAATATTACCAGCTAGAATAAACATCGGAATTGGCAACAGCACGTCACGATCGACCGTGAACCATAAATCCTGAATGAAGAATTCGACAGATGAATTGCGCGCCACAAACTGATGGACACACATCACTGCAAAGGCCAGCACCAGCACCATTGGCTGACGCAACACTACGAGTAAGAGACTGCTCGCTGTAATCAGAAAACCGGTCATATGTCACCTCCGCTTGTCACGGGACGCAGAGCCGGTGCCACTACGAACATCAAAAATTTGATCGCTGCAAAACCAA
>JAEWHQ010000374.1 GCA_023387715.1 Pseudomonadota bacterium
GTGGTTTTCTTGCGGGTAATTTCAGGGGGGGCGGGTGGCGAAACCACCAATGTCAAAGCCAGAATGACACTGAGCAGCAAAAGATAAAGCACCAGTGGCGGCCAGACCAGCCAGAAAACAAAAGCCAGCACGACGACTGCGAAAATCAGATAAAGGCGGCCTTGCTGCCAAAACTTCATCAAAGCTGACCAGATCCCCTGCTCATCATGATTGTTCATTCATTTTCCTCGCGAAAAGCAGGGCTTTAAAACATTTCAAGCCACAGGGGATGATCAGCATCAATATATAAAACCGTTATATCAAAACAAGGCCGCATGCATGATTGCCCAAGTAGCTGACAACATTCATCTGCCTGACAAATCATGGCCTTAAACATAGTTAAAGACTATGACACTTTGATTACTCAAGCACTTTTCAAACGTAATAAAGCTTAATAAGATCAATCATCAAGCGCAACCGAGAGGATATTGCATTGGCCAGTGATAAAGCCGCACAGACGGGCAGTTTTTCCAGACATCCGAAGCTGGAACCAATCAAACTTACCATTGCCGGTGTAGAGCGCGAGTTTGATATCGACGATCCGGAATTACCGGCCTGGATTGAGGAAAACGCCCTTGCCTCCGGCGGCTATCCATATCCCGATCAGATGCCGTCCAAAGAATATAAAGAAACCCTGGAACGGCTTCAAATCGAGCTTGTTAAAATGCAATATTGGTTGCAGGCAAGCGGCGGCCGCGTCATTTGTTTGTTTGAAGGGCGCGATGCAGCCGGTAAAGGCGGCACAATTTTCACCCTGCGTGAATTTATGAACCCGCGTACTGCGCGCAATGTGGCGCTGACCAAACCCACCGAAACTGAAAATGGCCAATGGTATTTTCAGCGTTATGTGGCGCATTTTCCAACATCGGCTGAATTCGTCACCTTTGACCGCTCATGGTATAACCGCGCCGGCGTTGAAGTGGTGATGGATTTCTGCACACCGCAACAGCTTGAAACTTTTTTGATTGAAGCACCTGATCTGGAGAAAATGATCGTCGCCGACGGTATTCACTTCTTCAAATTCTGGCTGGATATCGGGCAGGAAATGCAGTTGAAGCGCTTTCATGAACGCCGCCACAGCCCGCTTAAAGATTGGAAATTTTCGCCGATTGATGTGGCGGGCATTACCCGCTGGCAGGATTATTCCGATGCCTGCCACGTGATGATCGAGCGCACCAGCACCAAACATGCACCTTGGACGATTGTCCGCTCCAATGACAAACGGCGGGCGCGGCTGGCCGCAATCCGCCGTGTGTTATTGTCATTGCCTTATGAAGGGCGTGACCTTGAGGCAATCGGTGAAGAAGATACCAATATCATTGGCGCAGGCACCGCATTTTTGGCATCCTCCAAGTAAACAGCACTTTGATAGAGAGCTTCGCTGACCAATATTTGTGACGCATTGCTGCTTCTGAAATGAGGGGTCTTTTCCCAGAGGAAAGGCTCCTTCATCAGCTGCAACAGCGCGCGCCATGTGGCGAGAGATATCATCATCCAGTAAGGCACAATTCCGAGCAGATAAGGATAACCATCCATCTCGCTCTTTTCCGCAGCCCTCGCACTCAGCAAATAATAGCTCACATAAGCCATGACGATATTCATCATATCAATGGTGAGCAGCATCACATGACGCACTTCAAACGGAGAGAAAAAGGCAGAGACCACCAGAAAGATCATGGTCATCAACATCAGCGGATGGAACAGCGCCGAGATAATCAGCCCCAGCATATAAACCTGACTGATGATAAATCGCTTGAAGCCAAGCTGACGACTGGTTTCGGTCGGTTGACGCAAATGCACAAGGCTCGTTTGCATCCAGCCTTTCATCCAACGAGTGCGCTGCTTGTACCAATCCGGAAAATTCTCCGGCGCATCTTCAATCGTGCCATGGGTTATCGTTTTAATACTATAACCAAAACGCGCCAGACGAACGCCGAGATCGGCATCTTCCGTCACATTATAAGCATCCCAGCCACCTACTTTTTCCAACGCGGAACGCCGCATATGGTTGGATGTACCGCCAAGCGGCATCACCAGATCATGGCGGGCCATCCATGGTAAAAGCCCGCGAAACAAGCCGGTATATTCAAACGAGAATAAACGGGTCAAGAAATTATTGCGGAAATTGCCAATAATGAGTGGCGCTTGCACGCAGGCAAGCTGCTCACCGCCCTTTTGAAAAGCCGCCCAGGCATCCAGTAATTGCAACGGATGCGGACGATCTTCCGCATCAAAAACCGCCACAAACTCCCCGCGCGCAAATTGCAGCGCATAGTTTAAAGCCTTTGGCTTGGTGCGCGGACCAACATTGGGCACCCGCACCACTTCCATAAAAGGCGGCAGTTTAAAATAGCCAAGCACCCGCAGAGTTTCACGATCATCGGCTTCGCAAATGATTTTGATATCCAGCCGTCCGCGTGGCCAGTGCAAATTGCTCAATGCTTCCAATAATTGCGGAATAACATCCGATTCTTTGTAAAGCGGCACTAAAACAGTGTAATTTGGCAGGTCAGGTGGCAGCGGTAATGTTTGTTGTAGTTTTGGCAAACGCTGCGCCGACATTGCTGCCAATAACCGGATGCCAACACATGTAAAAAAGAAGCAGCTTAGAAAAATGTGAAAGGCAAATAATGTCGGCCAAAGAAAACTAAAAAAAAGAAAAGCCAGCAGGCTAACAGAAAAAGCAATGATAAAGGCCTGCCGCGTGTCCAACACCCGCCGACAAGAAAATGCAGCCGGTGTCATCGTGACAGCTTTGCGAGCTAATTCATGTTTTTTACTGCGTCTGTCCAAAAGCTGAATAACGGATGGCGGGCAAATAGCGATCTCAAAATTCAAGGATGGGTTGGTGTTTAAATAATATTTGAGCGCAAGCATATGCTCCATCGAAGGAGACAGATAAAGCAGAACCTTGTTTTGTGCATCCAGCACCAAAGCATGCTGTATAAAGCTTAACTCGGCCGGAACCCGGCTTTTATCATCAATCACACGACACGATGTGACACGGTCACGAAAAGGCAGATTCAGATAATCTGCCACGACGCCATATAAAACCACTTCACTTGCCACACCCGAGCAGTGAACTTCATTAAAAAAAAGGGCCGGATCATTTCCCGCCCTGACATAAGCTTTTTTAATATCGTTGCGGGCAACACCATATTGCTCAAGGCGCGCACTGAGATTGCAACATAAATTAAAGTAATCCCGATTAATCCCGTCTGCTCTCAATCAAGTGCCCCCCGCACAAATAATCATGAGACCTCTACAATCATCAAACTATACATAGAGGCGAAATTATAGACATAAGCTTATCTAAAACTTCGCAATCAATACTGAGGCTTACACAAAACTATACATTTCACAATATATCCTTTTTAATAAGAAGCGTATTGATAATAAATACGTTTTCATATCCAAGGTTCTGATTTATAATAAGTAATCGGAATTAGTGAAAACTGCGCGACGGATAATCAATATTTTTTTGATATTCTTTAAAGAAAAAATAAATAATGCTTTTTTCATTATAGACTGAGTGAGGTGCCGTCATGCGTGTTTTTGCAATATTTTTAGCAATCAGCAGCTCTTTTTTCGGGCAAGCATTAGCAACCCCTGCACAGCCGCAATTCATCAATAGCCCGATCAAACAAAAACCAACTGATCTGACCGGCCTGACACGTTTGCGTTTTCTGACCACAACCGATTTTGTACCTTTTAATTCCATAAATGCTCAAGGCCAGTTAACCGGCTATAATATTGATTTAGCACGCGCTTTATGCCGCGAATTGAAACTGGATAATATCTGCCAGATTGAAGCTCTGCCATGGAATGAATTACAGAACGCCCTTAATAAAGGCGAAGGAGAAGCAATTATTGCTGGCCTCACTCCATCCGCAGACAATCGTCAAACCTATAGTTTTTCACGTCCTTATTTGAAGTTTCCGGCACGCTTTATCGCTCTCAATGCGGTAAAAAGTGACACAAAAATCACAAAAAATACGTTCCAAAAAGCAGTTGGCATTCTTGCTGACAGCAAACATGCCAAAGTTTTCGCGCAATATTTTCCGGATATTAAGAGTGAACATTTTGATAATCGCGAGGCAATGCTGAAAGCGCTGCAAGCACAAGATATCGCCGCCATTTTTGATGATGGCCTTGCCCTATCTTTCATGCTTGAAAATAACGATAGCAATCAGTGCTGCCATTTTATTGCAGAACCTTATTATGCGCCACAATTGGCCGACAACCAGATGACGATTGCCGTCAGCGCCAATAATCAGCGCCTCACCCGCGCCTTTAATTATGCTTTAGCGGCACTAGAGAAAAAAGGCGCATTAAATGAAATTTATATGCGCCATTTTCCAATTGCTTTTCACTGACAGGGTTTAATCAAGTTTGCGGAAGCGCACGCGTGCGCTGCGCTCGATAGCAGCAACAGTCAGCTCATCAAGATCCCAGCGATCACGCAGCATTTGCAGCAAAACAAGCTCTTCCTGCTCGACATGCAGATCAGCAGCGGCTATTTCTACCGCCAAAGCATAGGCCGTGTCGTATAATCTTGGCGGCAGAGCATCATGAGCAAGAT
>JAEWHQ010000057.1 GCA_023387715.1 Pseudomonadota bacterium
ATATTAACCACTAGCCCGTGTGTGGAATGATCCGGCACTTAACGGATGATAAACTAAAATGCAAGCCCTACCCGTTTATCCGTGCCTAAATTACGCTTTTATGTAGCATAATCGCACATTTCATAACAAAAAAAGAAATCAGCCCAATGAGCTGATTTCTTATATTTAATGCTTCGTTCTTTTGTGAAGAATGTTTTTAATTACACGGCGCATCCGCAGGCTGGCCTTTATAAAGATCAAGCTTGACCAATTTGCCACGCATCGAAAAATCGCCGTAATCCATAAACAGATCGCGCGTCACGCCATTACGGTACAATTTGAAATTGATACGGTAGATCGGCATGCCGTCCTGATTTTCCTTATCATCAAAATAAGCAATCGTGACCGGCCAGAATTTGTCTTTGCCCATCTCGCCCAAAGATTTGTATTCATCATCTTTGACCGTCTGCTCTTTACCAAGCATCACAGTGGTTGAGACAATACGATTGGCATCTTCCGAACCATCAAAGATGGTTGTCTGATAAAATTTCTCGCCCTTTTCCGCCTTACCGATAATTTCGGTCAGGTGTTTGGTCGGGAAATTGGTTTTGGCCAGTTCAATATCGCTCTTTAGCGGCTGACTTAGTTTCACTTGCAGGTTTTTGGCTTGCAGCTCGGCATTGCCGCGCACTTCTTTGATCAGATCTTTATCCACAAAGGTTTTATTGACGAAACTGAACTGTTTACCGTCACCCGCTTCAAAAGTAGTGGTCTGCTGATCAGTCAGCCGCTGCGGCTGCTCTTCCATATCAATCTGCGTTACAAAACGGAAATTGGTCGTATAGCCTTCACAGGCTGAGCCATTAAACTCATAGACCATACGGCCTTTCAGACCACTAATCCCCGTCTTATCATCCGCTTTATCAAGCTGGAGATCATAAACAGCACGATGCGGCGCCAACATCACCGAAGGTGCAGCTATCGCCGGCACAGCTTCCAGTGCAAAGACTGCAACCATCAAACCGCCGGAAACACCCGCCAGCGAGCCTGAAAATAAAGGCCGCCGCCCTAAGCAGAACGCTGCCTGCAACCCGGTTTGGCAAATGGCCTTTTTAATAAAATGCATGCTATATCTCCCTGCAGAAGCAGTATGATAAAAAAACTCGTGGCGGAATCGAGACAAAAGTCGCAACCTTGCGATAATTTCCACCGATTCTGTCTTGCCACTGTTATAATTGCACGACACAACACGAAAAGAATTAAGGATCTGAATATGACTGATACAATTGATAGCCGTCTTGCCGCTCTGGGTGTTACCATTCCAGCTTCTGCTGCACCGGCCGCAAATTACCTGCCATATATGCAGGCAGGCCAGTTATTGTTCACCTCCGGCCAGCTGCCGATGGATCAGGGCAAACTGATCCATACCGGCCTTCTGGGCGCTGAAATCGACATTGCCAAGGGTCAGGAAACCGCACGCCAGTGCGCTATTCAGGTTCTGGCACAGGCCAAAGCAGCGCTCGGCGATTTGAACCGCATTAAGCGTCTGGTGAAAATCACAATTTTTGTGGCTTCTGCACCAGGCTTCACTGAACAGCACGTTGTCGGCAACGGCGCATCGGACTTCCTCGTCAATGTTCTTGGCGATGCCGGTAAGCATGCCCGCTCTGCTGTTGGTGTAGCAGCCCTCCCGTTTAATGCACCTGTGGAAGTAGAAGCGATTTTTGAGGTCGCCTGATGTCATTTGCCCGTTGGTTAACTGAAACCCCTATTGCACATCGTGGTTTGCACGACTTGAACCATGATTGCTGGGAAAACTCGCTTTCAGCTGCACAAGTAGCCGTGAAACAGGGTTTTGCCATTGAATGTGATGTTCACCTCACCAAAGACGGTGAAGTTGTCGTATTTCACGACCCCACACTCAAGCGGGTTGCTGGGCGCGACGGGCATATTTACGATTTGACGCTGGCAGAGGCGCAAGCGCTCACCATCGGCACCACACAAGACCATATTCCGTCTTTGCGGGAACTGCTTGATCTCGTTGACGGTCGTGTGCCCCTTATTATCGAAGTAAAGGGCACACCTGGTCATGATGACGGTCTGGTTAAAAAGGCCGCTAAAGAACTTGAAAACTATCAGGGACATGCCGCAATCATGTCCTTTGATCATCACATCATCCGCCAGTTTGCCTCTGATGCACCGGGTATTCCGGCAGGCCTGACGGCTGAGGGCATGAGCCGTGAAGCGATGGAAGCTCATTTTTCCATGCTGGCTCACCGCATCGATTTTGTGTCTTATCATGTGCATGAATTGCCAAATCCGTTCATCAGTTTTGTGCGTGAAAAACTGCATATGCCGGTGATTACATGGACGGTGAAAGATCAGGCAACCAAAGCCCATAGTGACCTGAATGCCGACCAGATTACCTTTGAAGGGTTCGACCCGCGCGCGCAGCTTGCCTGATCATTCCGGATAAACCAGACAAGCACCAGCGCTGGCTCAATCTGTGTTGAGCCGAAAAGTCTTTGAGGAGGATTGCCGCAAGGTGTTGGACGATGAAGATCAAAGCCCTGAATTTCAGCTCCGTGTCGTCAGACAACTTGATGAATTCACGGCAGAAGAATGGTCTTCCCTTGCAGGCACCTCCAAAGGGCACGGAAATTATAATCCGTTCCTGTCCTATCACTTTTTAAACGCACTCGAAAAATCAGCAAGTGCAACATCGGCCACCGGCTGGCGGCCCTATCATTTGCGGCTTGAAACAGCCGATGGAATTTTGCTTGGTGCAGTTCCTGCTTATCTGAAAAGCCACAGTCAGGGCGAATATGTTTTCGATCATGGCTGGGCTGATGCTTATGAGCGCGCCGGCGGCCGCTATTATCCCAAATTGCAAATTTGCGTGCCCTTCACACCCGCCACCGGCTCTCGGCTTTTACACAACCGCGACTATGAACCTGCAGCGATCAGACAGGCATTGGCACTTGGTCTTCAGCAGCTGACCGACCAGCTCGGCATCTCGTCAGCCCATGTCACTTTTGTTGATGAAGCTCAATTAAAACCTTTGGAAAAAGCCGATTTCCTGCATCGGTCAGATCTGCAATTTCATTTTATAAACAATGGCTTTTCACAATATGATGACTTTTTAAGCGAGTTTTCATCTCGCAAAAGAAAGCTGATTAAAAAAGAGCGCAAAGAAGCCTTAAGCAACGGCATTACGATTGAATGGCTGCAAGGTGAACAGATCACCGGGGACGTGCTCGATCAGTTCTTTGCTTTCTATATGGATACCGGCAGCCGCAAATGGGGACGCCCTTACCTAACCCGTGAGTTTTACACGATGATCGGCGAAACCATGGCCGATGATATTTTGCTGGTGATGGCAAAACGCGATGGCCGCTATATTGCCGGTGCGATTAATTTCATTGGTTCCGATACGCTCTTTGGCCGCCATTGGGGCTGTATTGAAGACCATCCGTTTTTGCATTTTGAAGTCTGCTATCATCAGGCCATTGATTTTGCGATCAAACATAAGCTCGACAAGGTTGAAGCAGGCGCGCAAGGTGATCATAAAATTGCGCGCGGTTATCAGCCTGTCCTCACCCATTCCGCCCATTATATTACCCATCAGGGTTTGCGTAATGCTGTGGCAGATTACCTTGATACCGAGCGTCAGGACGTGATGCGCATGGCTGTGTCGCTGCAAGACCATCTGCCTTTTCGTAAAACACCTGAACTCGACACATAAAACGGAGAAGACCCGATGACAGCCGTCTATGACGATAATAATATTTTTTCCAAAATCCTGCGCGGTGAAATTCCGGCTCATCGTGTTTATGAAAATGATGATGTTCTGGCATTTATGGATGTGATGCCACAAAGCAACGGCCACACATTAGTGATCCCGAAAACCCCTTCACGCAATCTGCTGGATGCTGCACCTGAGACACTGAGCGCACTGATGAAAGCCGTACAACATGTAGCAAAGGCTGCGAAGACAGCCTTTGAAGCAGACGGCATTACCATCATGCAGTTTAATGAACCTGCCGCCGGCCAGACTGTTTATCACCTGCACTTCCATATTATCCCGCGCTATGAAGGTATCGATTTGAAGCCACATAGCGGTAAGATGGAAGATAATGGAATACTTTCCGCCAATGCCGAAAAGCTACGCGCACAGCTTTAAACGGACAATAAAAAACGCCGCTTCAAAAGCGGCGTTTTCTTTAAGAGAATAATCTTAAGATTAAACTCAATTAAGCGCGCCTATTAAGCGCCCCCATCAAGCGCCCCCATCAAGCGCCCCAAGTGCGTTCCAGCACACGGATCCAGTTGTCATGCGCAATCTTGTTGATTGATTCCTGATCATAACCATGCGCACGCAGAGCATCGATCAGCTTTGGCAGACCGGTTGCATCGCCGATTTCTGTTGAAATCGCGGTGCCGTCAAAGTCGGAACCAAGTGCCACATGATCAATACCCATACGCTCAACCATATAATCAATGTGACGGATCATTTCTGACAATGGCAGGTTCAGGTCTCGCACGCCTTCGCTGTGCAGGAAGGAAACGCCGAAGTTAAGACCGGCCAGACCACCAGTGTCGCGGATCGCATCCATCTGCTTGTCGGTCAGATTGCGGCTATGCGGGCAAACGCCATGCGCATTGGAGTGCGAGGCCACCAGCGGCGCATCGGAAAGCTTGGCAATATCCCAGAAGCCCTTCTCATTCATATGAGAAAGATCGATCATCACTTTCAGCTCGTTACAAGCTTTGATCAGACGCTTACCCGCATCGGTGAGGCCCGGACCGATGTCCGGCGAACTATTGAAGCGGAAAGGCACACCATATGCAAAAATGTTCGGGCGGCTCCAAACCGGACCAAGGCTGCGTAGGCCAGCCTGATGCATCACATAAAGCTCATCCAGACCATCGCTGATCGCTTCAACGCCTTCAATATGGAAAACAGCAGCAAAAGCACCATCTGCCATCGACTGGCGAATGTCGGAAGCCGTACGGCAAACGCGGAAACCGCCATTTGCAGCCATTTCGATTCGGGTCAGCAAAGCCGCCATTGCCAATGTTGTGTTCAGCGCATCGCTATGGGCAGGCGTCTCGAAGTTACCTTCTGCATTCAGCTCTTTTGACGGGCTTGGAACATAAATAGCGCACAAACCACCTGCCAGACCACCGGTCTTTGAACGTGGCAGGTCGATGTGACCAACCGGTTCACCATTAATAAAACGCGCCTCAGGATTCGGCTCAGCAGATGTCCACAAACGCAGTAAAACATCGTTATGGCCATCAAAAACTGGGGTAATCGGAGCTGTTGTCATAACCAGATATGCCTTTATCAGTCTTGGAATTTAAAGCTTGAAGCTTATCACTATGTAAGGCTTACGCTCTTACACATAAATTGCCAATGCGTTTTATGCATATGTTAGAAATCGCTTGCATAAGTTGGCCATTTATTTTAGCGAGCCCTAATCCATTTCCTCATTATGCATTCTGTGCATGACCGTTGCAAATTCTGCATTGGAACCCGCAAACCCACTCATGATACGGATGCTCGGAAAAATGCGCCTGGCGGTAAAGCTATAGGGATGGCGCTTTTATGGCAGTTGCGCACGCAATTGCTTTAACAGGGAGAATAAATATGATTTCGAGACGTAATTTCCTGGCAGGTGCCGCAGCGGTACCTTTCCTGTCTTACGCAAGCCTGTTGCCAGCTGTTGCTGCCGGCCGTCAGGACATTCTCGTTGTTGCTCAGACGCTCGACAACATGACGAGCCTTGATCCGCATGAAAGCTTTGAAGCTGTCGGCAGTGAAATCTGCAACAACATGTATCAGCGTCTTGTTCATCCAAGCCTGACCAATCCGGAAGAAATCGAAGGCGGCGTTGCTTCTTCATGGGAAGCTGACGAAGAAGGCAAAGTCTTCACCTTCAAAATGAACCCGGATGCAAAATTTGCCAGCGGCGCACCTGTAACTGCTGAAGACGCTGTCTTCTCCCTGCAGCGCGCTATCAAGATGAACAAAGGCGCAGCCTTCATCATCGGTCAGTTCGGCTTCACACCGGAAAACGTTGAACAGTGGATCACTGTCGTTGACGATTCCACCATCAAGCTTTCGCTCGAAACCCCGACCTCCCTCTCCTTCCTGCTCTATTGCTTGTCTGCAAGCATCGGCAGCATTGTCGAGAAGAAGGTTGTGATGGAAAACGCCAATGGCGACGACATGGGTAACGGCTGGTTGCAGAAGAACAGTGCCGGTTCCGGTGAATGGACCCTCGTTTCCTGGAAGCCAAGCGAAAGCGTAGTGATGAACTACAACCCGCATGGTCTCTACAAAGGCAATGTAAAGCGCATCATGCTGCGTCACGTTGCTGATCCGTCTTCACAGCTTCTCATGTTGCAGAAGGGTGATGTTGATATTGCACGTAACCTGACCACCGAACAGTTGCGCGTCATCAACGACGACGAAAACTACAACATGGTTCGCCAGAGCGTCAGCGGCATCATGCTGATGTCCTTGAACCAGAGCAATGAAAAGCTGACCAATCCTAAGCTTTGGGAAGCAATCAAGTGGGCTGTTGATTACGACGGCATCCAGCAGAACATTGTTCCATTGCAGTACAAGGTTCACCAGACCATTGTTCCTGAAGGCTTCCCGGGTGCAATCACTGACAAGCCGTTCAAGCGCGACCTTGAAAAGGCAAAAGCTTTGATGGCTGAAGCTGGTCTTCAAGATGGTTTCACCATCAAAATGGATCACTACTCTGCACAGCCAAGCCCGGATATTGCGCAGGCAATTCAGGCAAATCTCGCAGATATCGGCATTAAAGTTGAATTGCTGGCCGCTGAAAACCGTCAGGTTCTCACCAAAATGCGCGCCCGCGAGCATGAAATTGCACTGACATCATGGGGTTCAGACTATTTTGATCCGAACACCAATGCGTCTGTGTTCTGCATCAATGAAGACAATTCTGACAATGCAACCACTAAGCCTTTTGCATGGCGCTCGCATTACCAGAACGAAGAGTTCATGAAGAAAGCTATTGCTGCCCGCGATGAAAAAGATCCGGCAACCCGCATCAAGCTTTATGGCGACCTTCAGCGCGAATTCATGCAGAACAGCCCGTTCATCGTCATGATGCAAAAATTTGAAACTGCTGCTTGCCGCAAAGATGTGACAGGCATGCGTCTGGGTGTGCTTTCAGACAGCCACTCCTATGCAGGGATCGCGAAGGCGTGATGAGGAAACTCCAAAAATTGACTGGTGTACTGGGCAGCGTGATTATCACGCTGTTCGGTCTTATGGTTATCACTTTTATGATCGGCCGCGTTATGCCGGTCGACCCGGTTATTGCCGCGGTTGGCGATAATGCTCCGGAAGCCGTTATCCAGCGTGTACGCGCGGAAATGGGTCTGGATCAGCCAATGATCGTTCAGTTCTTTAATTATATCAGCCAGGTATTACACGGCGATCTGGGCAATTCTATTTTGACCAGAAATCCGGTCACCACTGACATCGTCCGTTATTTCCCGGCGACGTTGGAACTTGCAACATATGCACTGCTTATTTCCGCAGCCATCGGTATTCCGCTTGGTGTGTGGGCTGCTGTGCGTCAGGGTTCATGGCTTGACCAGACCATCCGTGTTATCTGCCTTGCCGGTCACTCGGTACCGGTCTTTGTTTTGGCGTTGATTTCCCTGCTGCTATTCTATGCAACCTTGGATGTTGCCCCTGGCCCTGGCCGTCAGGACATCATCTATGAAGGCATGATCACCCATGTCACAGGTATCATGACAATTGATACGCTGCTTGATGGTGATTGGGATGCTTTTGTTGATGCTGTGAAGCACTTGGTGCAGCCAGTTCTGATCCTTGCTTATTTCAGCATGGCTTACATTACCCGTATGACCCGAGCATTCATGCTTGATGCACTCAAAGGTGAATATGTCATCACCGCGCGTGCAAAAGGCCTGTCGCTCAAAGCCGTCATCTGGAAACATGCATTTCCGACTGTCGCAGTTCAGCTCGTGACCGTTCTTGCCCTCACCTATGCAGGCTTGCTTGAAGGTGCAGTGGTAACCGAAACAGTCTTTAGCTGGCCGGGCCTTGGACAATATCTGACCGTCTCTTTGATGAACGCAGATATGAATCCGGTCGTTGGCGCCACCTTGCTGATCGGCGTGATTTATGTTGGCCTCAATCTTCTGGCCGATATCCTCTATAAAGTACTGGATCCACGTGTCCGATGATAACATCTAGCTTTAGAAATTGGGCCTTGAACGAAACCCCGTCTTCCCGTGCACAAGCTGCATGGGGACGCCGTTATCGCCTTTGGCTCAACCTCAAAGGCAACCCGCTGGCCATGTTTGGTCTGGTTGTCATTCTGGCCTTTGTTTTGCTGTCGATCTTCGCGCCTTTGCTGGCGCCATATGATCCAAGCGCGCAGAATCTGGCTAATCGCTTGTCAGCACCCACTGCTGAACATTGGTTTGGTACCGACGAACTGGGTCGCGATATTCTCTCGCGTATCCTTTACGGCGGCCGCGTCACCATGGGTATGGTGATTGCAGTCGTTATTCTGGTGGCACCGATCGGTCTGGCTGTTGGTTGTATTGCCGGTTATTACGGCGGTATCGTTGATACAGCTTTGATGCGCATCACCGACGTGTTCCTTGCTTTCCCGCGCCTTATCCTTGCACTGGCTTTTGTTGCTGCATTGCGTCCGGGTGTTGAAAGTGCGGTTCTCGCGATTGCGCTCACCGCATGGCCGCCATATGCGCGCCTTGCCCGTGCTGAAACAATGACCATCCGCAATAGCGACTTCATTGCCGCTTGTAAGCTGACCGGGGCATCGTCCAAGCGCATTATTGCACGTCATATCGCACCATTATGCGTTCCGAGCCTTATCGTTCGTATTACGCTTGATATGAGCTCAATCATTCTGACCGCCGCAAGCCTTGGCTTCCTCGGCATGGGTGCACAGCCACCTTCACCGGAATGGGGTGCGATGATTGCAACTGCCAAGCGTTTCATTTTCGAACAATGGTGGGTCGCGACCATCCCGGGTCTCGCAATCTTCTTTGTTTCGCTCGCATTCAACTTTCTGGGCGACGGTCTTCGTGACGTGCTCGATCCGAAGCAGAACTAGGACGGGACAATGCTGGTTGATATCCAAAATTTACGTATCACTTTTGAGACGCGCACCAGCCGTTTCGAAGCTGTCCGCGGCCTTAATCTGAAGCTTGGCAAAGAAAAGCTCGGCATTGTGGGGGAATCCGGTTCCGGTAAGTCCCTCACCGCCCGTGCTTTGATGAAGCTTCTGCCACCGATTGCACAGGTTCAGGCTGACAAGCTTGAGTTCTTCGGCACTGACATCATGAAGGCAACTGAAGCCGACATGCGTCAGATCCGCGGCAAGCGTGCAGGCTTCATTCTTCAGGATCCTAAATACTCGCTGAACCCGGTTAAAACCATTGGTTCACAGGTTGCAGAATCCTGGCGCACCCACAAAGGTGGTTCCGCCAAGCAAGCCAAAGAAGCAGCCGTTGATTTGCTCGATCAGGTAATGATCCGCAATCCGGGCGATGTGGCTAAACTTTATCCGCATGAAGTTTCCGGCGGCATGGGTCAGCGCGTCATGATTGCCATGATGCTTGCACCCGATCCGGAAGTTCTGATCGCGGATGAGCCAACCTCTGCACTTGATGCGACTGTTCAGGCTGAAATCTTGCGCCTTATTGACGATCTCGTCTCCAAGCGCGGCATGGGTCTTATTCTGATCAGCCACGATCTGCCATTGGTTTCGCATTTCTGCGACCGTGTCATGGTGATGTATTCCGGTCAGGTCATGGAAGAGCTTAAAGCTTCTGAACTGACCCGTGCGTCGCATCCATATACGCAAGGTCTGCTCAACTGCATTCCTTCGCTGACGCATCCAAAAGAACGTCTGCCTATCCTAACCCGCGATTCAGATTGGTTGAAATAATGATTTCTGTTGATCAGTTACGGATCAGTTTTGGCGAACGTGAAATCGTCAAGGGTGTATCCTTTGATGTCGCTAAAGGCGACAGTTTTGGTATTGTCGGCGAAAGTGGTTCCGGAAAATCAACGATTTTGCGCGCTATGGCCGGTTTGAACGAAAAGTGGTCAGGCCGCATTTCGTTCAACGGCAAAGATGCAGCCCTCAAGCGCCCGCCGGAATTTTTCCGTCATGTGCAGATGGTGTTTCAGGATCCGTTCGGTTCCCTGCATCCGCGTCAGACCATTGACCGTATCCTGAGCGAGCTTTTGCTGGTTCACGGCATCGACAATATCGAGAAGCGCATTTCGCAGGCTCTCGATGATGTTGCTCTGCCACAGGCAGCGCGTTTCCGTTTCCCGCACCAGCTGTCTGGTGGTCAGCGTCAGCGTGTGGCAATTGCCCGTGCGCTTATTGCTGAACCGGAAGTGCTGTTGCTTGACGAACCAACCTCGGCACTCGACGTGTCCGTACAGGCTGAAATTCTCAACCTGTTGTCGGATTTGCGTGCAGCCAAGAACCTCACTTATGTGCTCGTCAGTCACAATCTGGCTGTGATCACACATCTCTGCCCACGTCTAGGCGTTATGCAGTTTGGTGAGATGGTTGAAGTTTTGAGCGCGGAAGATCTGCGTGCAGGCAATACCAAACATCCGCATACCACAGAACTGCGTCAGCTGAGTGTAAGTCTGGAAGAACCAGCCTGATCGGAGCTATCAATGTCTTTGGAACTAAACTGGGGCAAAGCCTCTGAACTGGCTAAAAGCTTTGCCGATGTCTGGTCGCTTGAAGAGCCTGGTGGTGCAATTGTCTGTTTTGATGCAAACGGTGTTCAGTTTGCCCATGCAGGTGGTTTGGAGAGCCTGAGCACCCGCACAGTTTTCAGTGCGGATACAGTGGTTCGTTATGCTTCTGTGACCAAGCATGTTTTCTGTGCCATGGTTTTGCAACACAGCGACATCATCAAACTTGATGATCGCTTAGGCCAGCATTTGCTGGAATTGCAGACACCTTTAAGCGAAGTAACGGTTGGTCAGGCTCTCGATATGACTGCCGGCCTGCCCGACACCCGCGAATGCCTGACACTGCTTGGCCTCTCCGTTTATACGGAAACCGAAGCCAAACGTCTGATGGAATTTCTTGCCACCTTCACAAGATTGAACTTTGAACCTGGTACAGAAATTTCCTATTCCAATACCGGCTACCGTCTGGTTGAAACCATTCTGGAACGCCACGGCTTCCGCTTCAACGATTTCGTTGAACAGAAAATTGCCGCAGCTCTTGGCACGTTTCTGACCGCACCTGATGTCTGGAATGACACGGTTGCAGGTCTGGCACCCGGTTATTGGCACAATGGTTCCAAATGGCAATTGAGTGCTGCCGGCCTTCACATTTCTGCCTCAGGCAGTCTTGCAGGCAGCGCTAAAGCATTGGCTCTCTGGGGTCAGGCATTGGTTTGCAACAATCACGGCTTTGATGGCACCTTGGCGCAATTAGGCGCAGACCGTCACATGAAAGACGGCCGCGTTACCGGTTATGGTTTAGGCGTGCGCTGGAACAATATCGACGGCAAAAACTTTATCGGCCATGGCGGTTCGCATCCAGGCTACAAAACCTATCTGCTGCTTGATCCTGAAACAAAGACCGGCATTGCTGTTGTTGCCAACCGCGAAGACGTCAACACCTATAAGCTTGCCCGCGATGTGATGGCAGTGCTTCATGGTTTGGCTATTCCGGAAGCATCAAGCACGCTGCCAGAAGGCCTTTATGCCACCGAAACAGGCCCTTACTGGGTTCAGGTCGGTGCAGCATCCATTAACTATCTCGACAGCGAAGACACGCTCTACGATGTCGGCAACGGCGTTTATTCATCCACCTCGCCGTCCTCCCCTGTTTCATTGAAGGCAGAAGGCGACAAGCTGGTTGGTGAAATCGGTTATGCAGCCCGTACTCTCTTACCTGTTACGCCTAAAAAGGCTGGCACAGAGCTGGACGGTCACTGGACTGCCGATCTTTATGGCGCTCAGTTCGATATTGTTGACGGTCATGTAGTGATGGGCATCGGCCCGATCCGCAACACCATGCCATTGGAAGATTTAGGTAATGGCCGTTGGCTCTTTACCCTTTACGATGGCCCGTGGACAAAACGTGTCTGCCTGCATCGCTTGGACGAAAATCGTGTTGAGCTGGTGTTAAGCCGCAGCCGCATGATGGAATATACACGTAAGTAAATCTGATGTTTTACGAAAAAAGGGCGGAAGAGTTTAACTCTTCCGCCCTTTTCTTATGTCTAAAATTCTAAAAATCTTATTCAGGGTTATGCTTGTTAAAGCGAACCGATGCCCAGAATGCGATACCGATCAGCACCGCACCGCCAAGACCGGTAATAACCTCCGGTATATGCACCATCGTTTGTACGAACATAATCACGGACAGAATCAGGATCGCATAGAATGCACCATGTTCCAGATAGCGATATTCGGCCAATGTGCCTTTCTCAACCAGCATAATGGTCATTGAGCGCACATACATCGCACCAATACCCAAACCAATCGCAATGATGAACAAGTTTTGTGACAGTGCAAAAGCACCAATCACACCATCAAATGAGAAGCTGGCATCCAGCACTTCCAGATAAAGGAATGCACCCAAACCACCTTTGGCAGCCGCACTCATGGTTTTTTGTGAAGCATCAAGCAAGCCACCCAACACTTCCACCACCAGAAATGAAACCAGACCATAGATAGCTGAAAAGAAGAAGCTTACGGCTTTGTCATCATCAAGCATGCTGGAGAAAATCAGCATCACGATCAGGACAATCGCAACTTCAATGCCTTTGATGCTGGCAAGATATTTGAACGGACGCTCCAAAAAGCCAATCCAGTGAATATCTTTTTCTTCATCAAAGAAGAATTTCAGCGCCACCATCATCAAAAATGCGCCGCCAAATGCTGCAATCGGCAAATGTGCCTCCTGCATGATACGGGCATATTCTTCAGGTTTTGCTGCGGCCAGAACCACGGCCTCAACCGGATTGATTTTTGCAGCAATCACCACAATCAACAACGGGAACACAACACGCATCCCGAAAACTGCGATAATGATACCCCATGTCAAAAAGCGATGCTGCCAGACAGGAGTCATATCTTTGAGCTTGTTTGCATTGACGATCGCATTGTCAAAGGACAATGAGATTTCCAAAACAGCGAGCACCGCACAAATGAAGAATACGGACGCCATGCCGCCAAGCGTACCCGACGACTGCCAGCCAAGCCAGGCACCCAATGCCAGACCGACCACAGTGACGATAATCGCCCATTTGAAATAACCCCACGTCGTGGTTGAAGAAGCAGTCGGCGTCATCGGATCTGCTCCTGCATATTCAAATTAGTTTCAGGAAAATATGGTAAAAAATACGCGTCATCACTGACACGCGTACAAGACACGGAAATATGTAGCATTTTGCTTTATCCGCCGGCTTATATGGCTGGCGGTACCGACATCACGAGAGCGCCGCTAAACTCTCGCCAGAGGGGCCCGGCACCAGACTAAAGTCCTTTAGAAATCTGCATGCGAAGCAGTTAAGGACACCTATATGTAAGCCTTCTATTTTAGCCGTCAAGAGAGGTGCTTATCTTTTAGCATCAATTCATAATACATTTCTTGCGAAACCCGTTGCTTGAGCACACTCGCATCAAGGCGCCCCGCACCCGTATAAGGATGCACATGCAGTGCCAAAATCCACATGCAGATCACTGCCGTAAAGGTATAAATCAGCATCGCCTGAATGGCGGCGCGGGGACGATCAGCATGAGTGGAAGCTAAAACAATTGTGGTAATCAAGGTCAGGCACAGCACCAGATACCACTTATAATTATTGATAGAGCTATTACCCAATGCGAGACGATCATTGCGCGCATCCTGCAATTCATCAAAATCCTGCACCAATTGTGAAACAATCGGATAAGGCACTTTGCTTTCAGCCAGTTTTAACAAAGCAACACGCATATGTTGTAGGGCGCGTTCCACCTCGACCGCAGGCTTTACATTCATCTGCAGTGTCCATTCAACCTCTGACACGGTCACACGATAAGCTTTAATCGCGCCATGCAATTCGGCTGAGTTCAAGGCATCTTCCACCGCCATACCCTCCAGCCGCGACAGGGACGAACGCTCAGCAGATGCCGAGCGCGACGCATCTGAATTAATCGACCATATATCAGCCGCCGCAAAACCAAGTGCTAATGCCCAGGCCGTTGCTACTGTGCCAAGAAAGGCCGCTACCGGCATGGATGTCGGGTTATACCGCAATTGATAGTTGAAATATTTCAAAGCCAGCAAACCAATGCTGACCGACAACAAACCCCAAACAACAAATACCAGCAATATTGTGAGTGGCGCCCAGGTAAATATTGATTGCATCAGCCGTTCCCCTTCTCCGCCATTCTGCAAAGTGAAGTATTTAATATGCCGATATGACCGTTGAATGCTATCATTTTATTGCAATCGTCGGCATCACTTAAAACTCAAAAATCGTACGGAAAATACCAGGCGCAATCACGGAAATCGGATTAACCGTTACTTTGGGCGACTTTGCTGATCCGGATAATTTATAAGTAATACCAATTAGGCCGCGATCACGACCATTACCAAGCAATGCACCAAAGAGCGGAATATCAGCGAACATACGATTAAGCCCATAGGCAGGCATGAAGGTGCCGGTCATATTCATATTGCCTTCGCGGTCAAAAAGCATGCCTTGGAAGGTCGTGCCGATCACAGGGCCACGAATAACGCCTTTCGACAGACTGGCATAACCCTCGCCCTTTTCAATCAAGGCATAGCCGCGCTCAATATCAACGCGCGACACATCAATGTCACGTTTCACTGCCTGATTTAAACTCGCACCGCCTGATGATGGTGAGCTTGAAACGATCGATGACAAGCGACCTTCGCCAACAATCGAAAAATTGCGCGCATCGATCTGGCCATGCAGCGGATTTTTACCCTGTGCAGCTAGCCCCACACTAATATCACCACCATAAACTTTGTCGTAAAAATCAAAGAAACGTAAAATTGCTCCGGCATCCGATGATTTTAACGAGATGGAACGCGCATCATTTTGTGTATTACTGGTCGCAACAAATTCTTTGCCTGAGCCGGTCGAAGCATTGACGGAAAAGCTTGAAATTTGTTTGCCAGCACTCTCATAAGAGATGGCAAAATTCTTCAACCTCTCATTATAAAAGCCGCCCAGCTGATCAATTTGACCATTGAGAACCACGCGCATTTTACTCAGTGAATCACTTTTCGAAGAAGAACCCGTATCTGTTTGACTTAATTGCTTAATTAAGGCTCGCGCATCAAAGCTATAGCCCTTCAAATCGACCCCGTAACCACCTTTAATTCGGCGCAATTTGAGGGCCAGATTATCACTGCCGCTTAATTGGATCTGTTTAAAATCAGCAGAAGCAAGTCCGGCTTTATCGATATTAATATCACCGCTTAACTGGAAGCCATCGCCGCTGACATTCAGGTTTTTAATGGCAACATCGTCGGCTTTTTCATCAGGCTTACTATAAACAAGCTCGGCTTTGGCCGCGATACCGGCACCTTTTTTCCATCCCAGCCATGGCAGGTTGATTTCGGTATTTTTCAGATCAATACCAATCACCCGCTGCTTGTTTTTTTCAGAGCCAAGCTTCACCAGCATCGGTCCTTTAAACACTGTATTAAGATCAGGAAAAAGTGCGGCGCGTGCTTTATCATTGATGGTTAATTCCACCAGCTGCTGTTTTAAAACAGTCTTATCCTCAACCGGTTCCACCATACTGATTTTAGCAGGCATATTATTCAACAATGCAGTTGCGGTAATATTTGCGGCTTTCGGATCAACCAAAATCTTGCCATCAGCCTGGCTAATCAGCTGTCCGTCAATCGGCTTGGCAATATCCAAACCTTTAAAGTCAATATCGGCTTTCCATGTATTAGTGCCGTCAGGCGCATCTTTGTTAACCGCAAAAGACACTTTTACCTGTGAACTCACATCACCTTTGATATCAGCTGGTTCAAATGGCAAATGTCTGGAAATATTGATCGGCTTTTTGCCTAAAATCTCTGCCACTGCATCGGCTTGTCCCTGTAAGCGAATATTAAGATCGGCCATTACCGGACGCTGGCGCCCCCACGGAATAAAAAGCGTTCCGTTGCTCACATTAAGACGGCGATTTTCCGGCGTAAAGGATGTGCCTTTATCAAGATTGATCGTCGCATGGGCACCGCGCACCTTAATATGTCCGCCAGCTTCGCGCAGCGGCGGCAATTCGCCAATCACATCAAGACGGGTATTCTCAACATCAAAATCAACCTGAACTTCTTCGCCGGTCAAATCCGGCAATTGCTCCTGCCCGTTAAAATGGCCGGGCGGAATGGCAATATCAATACGGCCATTGCTTAACTGGCCGCCAAACAGGTTTTTCAGCACCCATTCGCGCGCACCGTCAGCCACATCCACCGGCCATAATTGCTTAGCCTGTGCCACCGGCATTTCCGGCACCCGCAGCATGAAAATAATGCCGGGAGAGCCCTGCCCAAAACCCAAACTACCCTGCCCGTAAAGCGAGCCATCCGGCGTTTTGACATCCAGATTGCTAAATTCAAGCCGGTTATCATCAATGTCGTATCGTCCGGCAATACGCGCTCCAAATGGTAATGGAGCTTCACTGGATTGCTGTGGCGCGCTGATCGCCTCACTCGTTACTATTTCAAAACGATAACCATCATCTTCAAGCTTTTTGGCATTTGCATCTTCGGCAGGATCAAGCAGAGCATTGTCATAGCCCTCAGGCCCGAAAGCACCGTTAAAACGAAACCTTACGCCGCCAAGTTGCACGCGTGAGGGCAGAATTTCAATTTTCTTGGTATCTTGTTGCAGCTCTAGATTAAACTCAGCCTGACCGAAAATATTCTCAACGCGGCCAACTTCCAGATCAATATCGGACACTTTAACCGCTGCATTCAGCTTTTGCGGATGGTCATTATTCGCTACCTGACCACTCAGTGCCAAAGCCGCATTCGCCGACAATGAAAAATGCGCCGGATTAACGCGATTTTCCGCACCAACCAGCTGTTTCACCTGTGGTGGCGAACCGATATGAACAGGAATACCATCCAAATTAAGCGTAAAAGAATGAAGCCCGCCATTTTGGCGGCTCACAGCGCCATCCAAAATAAGTGGCTTGCCCTGCCACTCGAATGCACCTTTTAAGAGAACATTATCAACTTGCTCTTCGATGACGGCCTGCTGAATAGCAAAGCGGTCTTCGCCTTTTGGTGTGGGAAATTTAATAACCACATCGGATAATCGAATGGCTTGTGTCTGACGTTTTGAAAGTAATGCCAGTGCTTCTGTCACACCATTAAACACAAGTGTCGATGCAGCATCAAAATCTACCCGCCCCTTGCTGTCAAATGGAAGCTTTTGCAGAAAATTATTATCTTGTCGGCTCTCTGTCAGATTAATCTCAACACCAGACGCTTCCGCACTGCTGACTTCGATTTTTCCCAGCAACAAAGCCAAAGGTGAAAGCCCTAGCTTAACTGACTGAATTTGCTGAATATCAAGGCCACTATGCGGGTCAGTCAGTGCCACGTCACTGGCTTCAATGGCTAGATTATTGGTTTGATCCAGTGAAATGCGAGCTTTACCAACCGAGGTTTTGCCACTCTCGCTTAAAAACTGCGTAATGCCCTTTTGTGCTTCAGCACGTAAAAATTCGCTGTCAAAGCCGCTGCGCAGAATGAAAAAGCCTGCAACCAGCAAAACAGCGGCCACAAGCGGTATCGACAATAAAAAATAAAGAAAGAACCTGAGAACAGAGCGTTTTTTGCGTGTTATGGGCGTCGGACAAGCGCACAAATCCTCACCTTCAGCCGACAGGCTGCGTTCTATTCTTTCCATTTCTTGTTTGGAAAACCGAACCTTGGTGATTTTCTGTCTCAATATCCTGATGCCACTATGTTTGAGCTAAGTGCCCAAACCAAAACCGAGTTCTCTAATCATGCACTGCCTCACTATGGATGAGTGACAGCGATTCGTAACTGATAAATCAGTATAATTAACAGAGTGCTGCAGAAAGCTTTCAAACCAATAGTGTGAACCTT
>JAEWHQ010000101.1 GCA_023387715.1 Pseudomonadota bacterium
CATTCTGGTCAGCCATTTAAGTAGCCGTCCAGCCGCAGCCCATGTTGCAGGTGCGCTGCTGGTGGCACCTGCTGATGCTGAAACCATGGCTAAAAAAGATGAGCGTTTTGCAAGCTTTGCGCCTTTGCCGCGTGAACAACTCAGCTTTCCGTCTATCGTCGTTGCCAGCCGCAATGACGAATATATGAGCTTTAACAAAGCCCAAGCTTTGTCACAGGTTTGGGGCACCGGTTTTGTTGATTTAGGCTTTTCCGGCCATATTAATCCGGCCAGCGGTTTTCATCATTGGCCGGAAGGTGCCATTCTTGCCGCCGGTCTGCATAATGCACAACCGCACCAACAATTGCGGGCAAGTTAAACTCTTAGCGAATATGTGTCTGGTCGGGTCTTTGCTTGACCGGACACAATAAATTTATCAGCACCGCCCACTCCTCCCTTAAAATGCACACTCCTCATGGCTGCGCCCATTGCAAGCGCTGCTTTTTCATGTCAATCCACACGAAGTGATATAAAAACAGAAGCAGCAACCGCTAACAGGCTGCAAAGAATGCTCCTGTTATTGATTTTTTGCATTATCGTAATGACCCGCTGTGGTGTTAAACTTGCGCTATGCAATAAGGGGTGTGAGATGCGCCATTGGTTCTTAAGGCTCTGGAACTCGTTTAATGCAATCGGGCTGCTGATCGGCACCCTGTTTTTTGCCGCTTCGCTAACCCCGAGCCTGCTACCGCGCACCTATGTTATGCAAGGCCTGTTATCAGGCGTAACACTTGCTGCCGGTTATGGTCTGGGTGTGTTTTTCACAACACTTTGGATCAGACTGGAACTGCCGCGTTTTCAGCCAAAAATCCGACGTTTTCTTAAAATCACCGGCGGCTCTTTCTGCATCCCTGTACTGATCATTTTTCTGTGGCGCACAGCTGAATGGCAAAATTCGATCCGTGCTTTAATGCAGCTTGAACCGGTGGAAACGGCACATCCCATTTATGTCGCTATTATTGCCTCGATCAGTTTCACATTTTTGATCGGCATTGTGCGCCTGTTTAAATGGGTGATGCATATTTCCTCGCGCAATGCGCAGCGCTTTGCGCCCAAGCCTATGGCTTATCTGCTTGGCAGCCTCATTGCTGTCGCCATTTTCTGGAGTGCTGGTGAAGGTATCTTGTTCCGCGGTGCACTGCATATGGCCGACTCCTCCTTCCGCGCTCTTGATGAGATGATGGAGCCGGACACCGAGCAACCGCTTGATCCGCTGAAAACCGGCAGCAAAGCATCGCTCGTTTCTTGGCGTGACCTTGGCCGACAGGGGCGCGAATATATTGCCATTGCCCCAACCCAAGAAGATATCAGCGCTTTTCGCAATCAACCAGCCCTTGAACCTATCCGCGTCTATGTCGGTTTGAATGCCGCTGATAGTGTTGAGGCACGCGCTAAGCTTGCTTTAAAAGAACTCATCCGTGCCGGTGGTTTTGAGCGCTCGTCATTGGTGGTGGTCACCCCGACCGGCACAGGCTGGGTTGATGCCGAAGCAATGGATCCGGCAGAATATTTGCTCAATGGTGATGTCGCCAGCGTTGCCGTCCAATATTCCTATCTGGCCAGCTGGCTGTCGCTGTTGTTTGAACCTGATTACGGCAGTAAAACAGCGCGCGCTTTGTTCCGTGAAGTTTATGGCCACTGGACAAAGCTGCCTAAAGACAAGCGCCCGAAACTCTATCTTTATGGCCTGAGCCTTGGTGCGTTAAGCTCCGAGCGTTCAGCAGAATTGTTTGAAGTGATTGGTGATCCTTATCAGGGCTCACTCTTGGCTGGCCCGCCATTTCCAAGCAGTGTCTGGCACGCGATGACAGAAGCCCGCAATCCTGACAGCCCGTCATGGTTACCGGTTGTGGGTGATGGCTCCTATGTGCGCTTTACCGCACAAAAAGATGCCCTTGACCACGCTGCCGCACCTTGGGGGCCAATCCGTACCGTTTACTTGCAATATGCCAGCGATCCGATTGTCTTTTTTGAATATTCATCCCTCTATAGCAAACCGACATGGATGGATGATCCGCGCGGACCAGATGTCTCGCCGGAATTCCGCTGGTATCCTGTCGTCACCTTCCTGCAACTGGCGCTTGACCTTGCCATGGCAACCACAACGCCGATGGGCTATGGCCATGTTTATGCCGGTGAACATTACATTGATGGTTGGCGCGAAGTGCTTAATCTGCAAGATTGGAGCGCAGACGATTTAAACCGTCTCAAAGATAAATTCAGAGCCGATCGCGGCTCATTATAATGTCTGAGTGAAAATATGAATAATCTTTATGGCCGCCTCGCCTCATGGGTCTATGAAGTTGATAAGCCAATCGGCAAATCATTTGGTGATGTCGAATTTTACCGTGATTGCCTGAAAAATATTGATGGCCCCGTACTGGAACCAGCCACCGGCAATGGCCGCATTCTTATTCCGCTGCTGGAGGCCGGTATTGAAGTTGACGGCTATGATCTGTCGCAAGATATGCTGGATTTATGCGAACAAGCACTTCAGACCCGCAATCTTAAAGCGGATTTGAGCAAAGCGGCCTATGACAGCTATCAGGCAAAGCGCCAATATTCTGCGCTCATCATTCCGGCCGGCTCATTTCAGCTGATGACTGAGACAGCAGAAATCGAGCGCGCCGTGCAGAATTTTGCCTCCTCCCTCAAACCGGGCGGCAAGCTGATTGTCGATATTTATCCGCGTCTTGATGAGGAAGAAAAACCGCGCGTGCGCCACTGGCAGGTTGGAGACGATCTGTTGGTGCTGTCCGAAATGCCATATGCTATTGATTATTTCGCCCAGAAAACTGTTTCGCAATTGCGCTATGAACACTGGCACAAAGGCGAATTGGTCAAAACGGAACTGGAGCTTTTCAGCCTGCGATGGTGGGGTGTTTATGAGTTTGAATTGCTGCTCAGACAAGCAGGCTTTAAAAATATCAAACGCTCAGCGGACTACCAATATGGTGTCGAACCAACTGATGGCTCATCATGCGTAACATTTGAAGCGGTGAAGGGATAATCACCAGATGCCGCGGTGCTTCCAGCACCAAAGCATATGTTCTTCACTTGGATTTTCACGGCGTTGTTTTCGTCGCTCAATTTCTTCTGCACTGGATTTCAGGCGGGCAATTGCGCACATCAAGGCACTGTTCTGCAATGCCTGCAAGCCCAAAGCTTCATGAAAAAATGACGATAAAGGACGCATGAATCCCCTCAAAACTCATGAATAATTAAGAACAAGCCTGCGGTTTTTGCCCACTATAAAAAGCATCTTCCGCAGGTTAACAAAGTCTTAATCATCATGGTTTTCCGGCTTTTTGTCAATAACCCCACTAATTTTATCGATTTCAAATCAGTGGAGTTTCAAAAAAGCCGGAAAAATCAAAGGCTTCAATTATTCGTATTCTGAAGCGACCGGTGTGATGCGCACCTTGCCGACATGGCGTCCGTCCATGCTGACAATTTCAAACAGCAAATCATCAGCTGTGATTTTCTCGCCACCTTGCGGCAAATGTCCCAGATGCCAGATCAGATAACCTGCCAATGTGGTGTAACGATCATCTTCATCCACCAGATCACGACCAACAACACCGCTTAAACGACGAATGTCGCTGAAGCCGTCTGCCAGCCAGCCACTGCCATCTTCAAGACGGCTCACCGAGCTTGCTTCATCCTCATCAGGGAATTCACCCGCAATGGCTTCCAGAATATCGGCTGGTGTCGCCACACCTTCAAACGAACCATGCTCGTCCACAATCAATGCCATCTGAACCGGCGATGTACGCAATTGCTCCATCACCCGCAAAACATTAGCATTTTCATGCACCACCAAAGGCTGTTTGATGTGTTTTTCCCAATTGATTGTTCCGTTTTCACTCACATCAATCAGCAAATCTTTGACCAGCGCCACGCCCTGAAATTCATCAATCAAGCCATGTGCTACAACCACGCGTGAATGATTGAGTTTCTTGATCTGGTTAAGGATTTTCGTCTCGTCCAGATCGAGATCAAGCCATTCAATTTCATTGCGCGGGGACATTATTGAACGCACAGGACGCTCTCCCAAATCCAGCACGCCGCGGATCATTTCCTTTTCTTCCGGACGGAAGACATCACTTGCCGCCGTATGATGAGCAATCACATCCACAGTTTCCGACAAAGCATCATCGCCACGGCCACCGCCCAGCAAACGCAACACCGCACCGGCAGTACGCTCACGCAAATCATTGGTTGTCACCAATTTTTCACGATTGCGACGCGCCATCTGGTTGGCAGCTTCAATCAATACCGAGAAGCCGATCGCTGCATAGAGATAGCCCTTAGGAATATGATAGCCAAAGCCTTCGATCACCAGGCTGAAACCAATCATCAGCAAGAAGCCGAGACAGAGAATAACCACTGTCGGATGGCGGTTGACGAAGTCCATCAGCGGGCGCGATGCAACCATCATCACACCCATCGCGATAATAACGGCAATGATCATGACCGAGAGATGCTCAACCATACCAACTGCGGTAATCACACTATCAAGCGAGAAGACGGCATCCAGCACAACGATCTGTGCAATCACTTGCCAAAACACGGCATGACCAATGCGGCCGCTATCATGTTTGTTTCCGCCTTCAAGCCGCTCATGTAGCTCCATCGTGCCCTTGGCCAGCAAGAAAGCACCACCCAACGCCATGATAAGATCACGGCCGGAGAAGGAGAAACCAAGCGCGCTGAACAGAGGCTGTTTCAGCGTCACAATCCAGGAAATCGAAGCCAGCAGCACAAGACGCATCAGCAATGCAAGCGACAAGCCCAGCAGGCGGGCACGGTTGCGCTGATGCGCCGGTAATTTATCAGCCAGAATGGCGATAAACACCAGGTTATCAATACCAAGTACAATTTCCAGCAAAATAAGGGTCGTAAGACCCAGCCATGCGTTCGGGTCTGCAATCCATTCCATGGCTGTTAAATCCTGCCGTAACGGTTACGAGGGGAAGAATACCGGTTGCTTTCCACCGGCACGAGAGACAGTTGACTTGAAAAATGCGCGGCATTATCCGCACGTTGCAGTGGCGAAAACCACGTATGCAACAAAGCCGGCAACCATAAAAATGCCTGCCCGCTTCCAAGGAAACTGAATTTTAAAGGAGAAATGCGCAGGTTAACATCAAATGCAACCTGCCTACTTCGCGGTAAAGATTCGTCAGAACTATCGTCTGGCATAAAGCGTAACACACCTTAAATTTAAGGAAAACGCAGCAAATTTAAGTACTTATCTTCCTTAACAGAAGCAACAAACGATTATCGCCGCTGTTGGTACGACTGATTTTCCATGGGCTCCGGCACAATTGCCGGAGTTCATATTATGAATTGTCGG
>JAEWHQ010000170.1 GCA_023387715.1 Pseudomonadota bacterium
CCGACAAGCTGACCTTGCAGCTTAAATGGGTAACGCAAGGACAGTTCGCCGGCTACTATGTCGCTAAAGATAAAGGCTTCTATGAAGAAGAAGATCTCGATGTGGAAATCAAACCGGGCGGCCCCGATGTGGCACCTCCGCAGGTGATTGCCGGTGGCGGCGCGGATGTAGTGGTGGATTGGCTGCCATCTGCCTTGGCAACGCGTGAAAAAGGTGTGCCGCTTGTCAATATTGCCCAGCCTTACAAAAAGTCGGGCATGATGCTGACCTGCCGTAAAGACACCAATATTACCAAGCCGGAAGATTTCCGCGGCCGTACTTTGGGTGTCTGGTTTGGTGGTAATGAATATCCGTTTCTGTCATGGATGAGCCATCTGAAAATTCCGACCGAGGGCGGTAAAGATGGCGTCGTCGTGCTCAAACAGGGCTTCAACGTCGATCCGCTCATTCAAAAACAGGCCGACTGCATTTCCACCATGACCTATAATGAATATTGGCAGGTGATTGATGCCGGTATTCCGGCCGACCAGCTGGTTGTTTTCCCTTATGAAGAGCAAGGCGTTGCCACGCTGGAAGACGGCCTTTATGTGCTGGAAAAAAGCCTTGAAGATCCGGCAATGGTCAACAAGCTTGCCCGTTTTGTCCGCGCTTCCATGAAGGGCTGGAAATATGCCGCCGAAAACCCGAAAGAAGCCGGTGAAATCATTGTAGAAAATGACTCATCCGGTGCGCAGACTGTCGAAGTGCAAGAGCGCATGATTGCGGAAATCGGCAAGCTTCTGGATGACACCGGAACTCTTGATACCGCAGCCGCAGAACGTACCGTCGATACATTGCTTGGCGGTACGTCGGATCCGGTGATTACCAAACGTCCGGAAGGTGCATGGACATCAAAAGTAACCGACGCGATGAAAGAGCTTTAAGCTCTCATCACGTTTAAAAACAAAACCGCGGCGGATGAAGCCATCCGCCGCGGTTTTTATTGGTGTATTGATTAAAAAGCCTATTCGCCTTTTTGTTCAGCCACGGCTGCATGGCGCAGCTCATCATCAAGGCGCGAAGCCTCATGGGCTTTCGGGCTGACAAAGCGGCCAAGCAACAGATAGGCGACCGGTGTAACATAAAGGGTTGCAAGCGTTGCAAGACCAAGACCGCCCACAATCACCCAGCCAAGCGAGATACGCGCTTCGGCACCGGCACCCGATGCCATTACGAGCGGCACACCACCCAAGACACCACAAATCATTGTCATACAGACAGGACGCAAACGAATATTGGAGGCCTCTTCAATCGCTTCACGCAATTGATAACCACGGTCACGCAGCTGGTCGGCAAATTCGACGATCAGAATACCGTTTTTCGCCATGATACCAACCAGCAAGACCAAGCCGATCTGACTATACACATTAAGATTGGTGCCCGTCAGCAGCATTGCCACCACCGCACAACCCAAGCCTAACGGCACTGTCGCCATCACGATCACCGCACTGATGAAGCTTTCAAACTGTGCTGCCAACACCAACAGAATGATAACAATGGCAAAGCCGAAAACCATCATCAAGCCCTGGGATGTTTCATCCAGCGTGCTTGCTTCGGCAAGCGGAATGATATGCGAACCGGCAGGCAGCAGAGGAGCTGCAACTGTTAAAGCTGTCTGATACGCATCGCCGAGGGCAAAATCATCACGCAAGCCAGTGGTGATCGAAACCGAGCGCATACGTTCTTCACGATTCAACTGCGGAGGAACGGCTTTTTCTTCAATGTCAACAATGGATGCCATCGGCACATAGCGACCATCGGATGTTTTGAGGAAGATATTTTCCAGATCAGTCGGATCATCCACCGGATGGGTCGTCGAAACAAGCTTCACGTCAAAGCTGCGATCACCCACATAAACCGAGCCGATTTTACGACCGTCGAGCATTGCCTGTACGGCATTGGCAAGACCGGTAATATCAATACCCAAATCCGAGGCGCGTTCACGATTAATCGTAATCGACAATTGCGGCTGTGTCGGCTCTACCGACAAACGCGGCTTATCAAAACGCGGATCTTTTTCCAGTTCACGTACAATCGCCTGTGCTGATTGCTGCAATTTCTCATAATCATTACCGAGAATTGCAAATTGCAAACCGCTACCCGCACCACGAATACCAAGGCTGTTTGGCTGCATGGAGAAAATACGTGCTCCCGTTATGCCACGCATACGGGCATTGGCATCAGCCATAATTTCCTGCTGGCTGCGGCTGCGTTTATCCCATGGCGCCAATGTCAGCACCACGAAGCCACTATTGGATGAACCAAAGCTGCCGGAGATTGCATAAGTGGTCAGAATTTCACCGCTCTCACGCAACGGGCGCAATGCAACTTCCACCTTGTCCATTTGCTCACGCAGGAAATCAACACTGATGCCTTGCGGGCCAGTGACACGCAGCATGGCGGCGGAGCGATCTTCGCTCGGCGTTAATTCCTGACGGATTTGCGTATAACCGATATAGCTGAAACTTGCGAAAATAACCGACAGCAACACAATGGCAAAAGGTGCATTGAGACAGAACCGCAAAGAAACACGATAAAGATTGCTTAATGCACCACCGATTTTACGAACAATACCGGGTGCTTTTTCATGTTCGTCGCCGCCATTGCCTTGCTTTAAAAAGCGTGAAGCCAGCATCGGGCAAAGGGTCAGCGCCACAACGCCTGAAAGAAGTACGGCAATTGCCAGCACGAAACCAAACTCGCGGAAAAGACCTCCAGCCTGCCCCGGCAAAAATGAAATCGGCACGAAAACCGCAATCAGTGTGAGGGTTGTAGCAATGACCGCAAAAAACACTTCCCTTGTACCAAGCACAGCAGCAGCGCGTGGCCCAAGGCCCAGATTGCGGCGGCGCACAATGTTTTCCAGCACCACAATCGCATCATCAACCACCAGCCCCGTGGCCAGCACCAGCGCCAGAAGCGTGATAATATTGATGGAGAAACCTGCCAGATAAACGGCTGCCACCGTACCGATCAAAGCCACCGGCAGCGACACCGCCGGAATGATGGTGGCGCGCAAATCCCACAAGAAAACAAAAATCACCAGCACCACAATGATACCGGAAATAATCAACGCCAAAATCACCTCATGAATAGCGCCGTTAATGAAGGTCGCATCATCACTGGTTACACTGATTTCAATGCCTTCCGGCAAAGTATCTTTCAGGTTTTCAACCGCGGCACGAACCCCCTCGGAAATATCCAGCGTATTGGATTGCGCTTGGCGCACAATACCAAGACCAATGGCAGTTTTGCCGTTGGAGCGCACTTCAGAGGTAATAATATCCGGCCCAAGGGTTACCGTTGCCACATCGCGCAATTTAGTACGGTCATTGAGGCTGATATTTTCAAAACCTTCCGGTGTGGTTACGTTAGCGGTTGCCCGCACCACGATAGACTGATCACTGCTGCGCAAAGAACCGGCGGGCGCATCAAGCGCCATTGATGCCAGCGCCTTAGTGATATCGGCAATGGTCAGGCCATAACTTGCCAACCGCCCCTGATGAATATCAATGCGGAAAATCTTGTCACGATCACCGTTGATCTGCACATCGGCAACGCCCGGCACGGCAGAAAGCACATCCGTGATCTGATCATCAACCAGCACCGTCATGTCATCAATCGACATCGAGTCTGACGTTACCGCCAGACGCATCACCGCATCAGCATTGGCATCCGCTTTAATAATACGCGAGGCGTCGGCCTCATCGGGTAGTGAATTGACGATACGCGAAATCGCATCGCGCATATCAGCAGCAGCCACATTGAGATCAACGCCGTCATTAAACTCAACCGTGACACGGCTGCGTCCGAAGGAGGAGTTTGATGAGATCGCCTTGACACCGGAAACACGCGCCACCGCATTTTCAATTACCTGCGTCAGCTGGCGATCAATTGTTTCGGCCGAAGCGCCACGAAACTCGGTGCTGATCGTCACAACAGGACGATCAACATCCGGCAATTCACGAATATCAATACCGGAAAAAGCAGCAAGACCGGCAACAATAATCAAAATATTGAGCACCAGCGCCGATACCGGACGGCGGATAAACAAAGCTGTTAAGCCGCCGGTATTATGACCGCTCGTATTATGCTCCGGTGCTGAGGGGGACTTTAATTCACTCAATGATTTTACCCTCAGTCTGCTTTTGGCGCTTTGTTGGCGGCAGCATTTTTAATGCTCACCTGCATGCCGTTGCGTAATGCCTGCACACCTTCGGTAACAATCGCATCTCCGACAGTAATAGCACCGGTCACCAAAACGCTGGCCGAGTTGCGTTGTACGATAGTAACCGGCACTTGCTCGGCTTTATCCTCTTTTACGCGCCAAACATAAGCACCTTCCGCGCCCCATTGAATGGAAAGCGGACTGACAGACGGATATTCATCACCCGGAAAAAGCATGGTGGTGGAGAAAGACATCCCCGCCAATAGCTGATTGCGGGGATTTTCAAACACTCCGCGCACGCGCATGGTGCGACTTGCTTCATCCAGCATATTATCAATTTCGACAATCTGCCCGTCATAAACCTGTCCCGGCAAAGCAGTGGATTCTGCCTGCATCTTCTGGCCGATCTTAATCTGCGGCACGAAACGCTCCGGCACATAAATATCGACCAGCACTTTGGATGTATCATCAAGGCGTGCCAGCACAGTTTGCGCCGTCACATAGTTGCCCGCATCCACCGGCAAAATACCAACAGTACCGGAAATCGGCGCTTTGACTGTGCGGCGCGAAAGCGCAAGCTCTGCATCCTGCACGGTCAAACGCGCATTGGCGACAGCCAGTTCTGCGGTCACTTCCTGCACTTGTGTTGCCGTATTGGTTTTGCGCAAACGCACAATACGTTCCAGCGTATTTTCCAGATCTTTCAGAACTGTCTTGGCTTTTGCCAGAATAATTTCTTCGCTTTCAGCATCAAGCTCGGCAATCACATCACCGGCCTTCAAAACCTGACCGGCCTTTACTTTGAGCGACATTAAAGTGCCGCTTGTATAAGGTGTGACCGAAACTGTCTGAAAAGCACGAAGCGAACCAATCGCTTCCAAACGACCATTGACGATGTCGCTGCGCGCAGGCTCGGTAACAACGAGCGTTCCACCGCGTGGCCCGCCCCCCTGACGAGACCCGGAACCTTGTGCATTTGCAGCCGCAGGCGCGCTGTCTGAGCCGGCCTGTTTGTTTTTATACACAAACCAGCCTGCCGCAGCGGCAATAATAATCAGCAGACAAATGGTTAGCTGCTTCCACAATTTCATTCGTAACCCCGGCGTAAAATGCAAAATAGCCGTTTAAAACGGCGCACAATTAATTGTCTCTACAAAATGCACGCTGAAAACGTCTAGTCCAATTAAACTTCTGTAATGCGAAACAAAGCCTCACCTGAAGCGGGGCAGATATGGTAAGTGCAAAAATATGACCTATATATAAAAAAAGCATATTCTTGCCAAAATACCCTGCTCAAATAC
>JAEWHQ010000193.1 GCA_023387715.1 Pseudomonadota bacterium
ATGTTGATGTGCGTGAAGAAGAGATCGTCTTCTCGGCGGCAGAAAAAGCTGCTTAATAAAAACGTTTCATTCTTCTACTGATGACTTCAGAAAAATTATTTAAAAATGCGGCTTTGATGGTGATCAAAGCTGCATTTTTTATGTCTGATTTTTATAGTAAGCTGGTTTTAGATCTTATTACGCGCCAAGAAAAAACCCGCCAGAGGCGGGTTTTTTAAAACACTGTTCAGATAGACTGAACCTGAGATATATTTTTATGCGCTTTCACGCATTTCGCTGTCTGGTTCACGCAATACATAGCCACGACCCCAAACGGTTTCGATAAAGCTCTGATTGCCGGAAACTGCATCCAGCTTTTTGCGCAATTTGCAGATGAAGACGTCGATGATCTTCAATTCCGGCTCATCCATGCCACCATAGAGATGGTTGAGGAACATTTCTTTGGTAAGGGTTGTGCCCTTGCGCAGCGAAAGCAGTTCCAGCATCTGGTATTCTTTACCGGTCAGGTGCACGCGCTGGCCTGCAACTTCAACGGTTTTCGCATCCAGATTAACGATGAGTTCACCGGTGGTGATAACGGACTGAGCATGACCTTTTGAACGACGAACGATTGCATGAATACGTGCAATCAATTCATCTTTATGGAAAGGTTTGGTCATGTAATCGTCTGCGCCGAAGCCAAGGCCACGAACCTTGTCTTCAATACCAGCCATACCTGACAAGATCAGGATAGGGGTTTTAACTTTTGACAGACGCAATGTGCGCAATACTTCATAACCGGACATATCCGGCAGATTCAAATCAAGCAGAATAATATCGTAATCGTACAGCTTACCCAGATCGATGCCTTCTTCACCCAAATCGGTGGTATAGACATTAAAACTCTCTGATTTAAGCATCAATTCAATGCTCTGTGCAATTGCACTATCGTCTTCAATCAATAGGACGCGCATCTTAATATCCCCTTTCCGCAGCTGACCAATTGTCCTTCAAAGCAGCACACGGAACTGTCGTTGCCTTATTGTGAAGGTGCCAGCAAATGGTTAACAAAATATGATTCCCTTTGGCAAGCACATTTATTTGTCGATGAGAGAAATATCGTATCCGTTTGAATCCAAAGCATAAGTGTCCGTCAGTGATTGCTCGCAAATCACTTTAAGAAACACTGCTAAGTGACTCATACGACTCTATCTTTTGACTGTTGCCAAAAAATCACATGATATTTACCGAGCCTTAATTCCTAACGCGTATGATTAAGGAAGCTCGTAAAGGAATGGTTACCAAACGTAAAAAATCTTAACTTATTTTTCGTAATTGGCGGCCAGTCACGGGTTTGAGTGTTTAAGTGTGTTGTGTGGGGTCACCCTGATGAACGTTTTCGCAGGGCTGGTTTTCAAGGAGTATTGCGTATGAAACCACGTGAAAGTCTTGTTCGACTGAAGCTTTTTCAGGTTAAAGAAAAACGTCGCCAGCTTGGTCAGCTTGATCTCATGATGGGTGAATTTGAACGCATGGCCAGCGAGCTGGAAGCGCAAATCATTTCTGAAGAGAAAAAAGCAGGCATTACGGATTTAACGCATTTTGCTTATCCGACATTTGCAAAAGCTGCCCGCCAGCGTCGTGACAACCTGATGGTGTCGATCGGTGATCTGCAGGTGCAGAAAGAAGCCGCAGAAGCTGATCTGGTGGTTGCCGAAGCTGATCTTGCCAAAGCCGAAGCCTTGGAAGAACGTGACGGCAAGGTGATGCGCGATATGGACGAACGTCCGGCCTTTGATCGCCGCATGATGATTGGCTGATATTTTTTTAAGTTATTGCCCTCGCTCTTAGTGGAAGGTGAGGGAGCGCTGATGGGGGATCAGCGCAAATGAGTTTAAAAACGAATCAAAGATAATTGCCGGAATTTTTCCGGCATATCGGCTGTTGCCGACTATTCATTGCCGGATCACCGGTAAGGATCAAATATTGGCCGTGATAATGGCAAGTTGTATCTGTAGATGATTGGATGGCGGGTTTAGCCCGTCAGTCGTGATTGAAATGATGATGCTCGCAAGCTTTGTTACTTGCTGGAGCGCTCTCATTGATTGTCAAAATTTTATAAAATACTGAACCGGAATTCGCGGCGTGAAGGCCGCGTTGCGGCGCACAGTGATTCATATTCGAGCCGTGATCGGACAAGGTTTAAAATATTGATTTTAAAAAAGATAAAGCCGGCGCGAAGCCGGCTTTATAGGTGTTGAGCTGTTCAGGCATGGTTTTGCAACCACCCATGACCAGAGGGCCAGTTAAAATTAACTGCCCGAAAGCACGATACAGCCTAGTGGCGGTATTGCTGAATTCGGGTTGTCCGCAAACCGGCGAGACCATGCTCGTCGATTGAAGACTGCCAGGACAGAAACTCCTCGACCGTTAAGGTGTAGCGTTGGCATGCCTCGTCAAGAGAAAGGAGACCCCCGCGAACGGCGGCGACAACCTCTGCCTTACGACGTATGACCCAACGCCGCGTGTTAGCGGGCGGGAGATCGGCAATGGTCAGCGGGCTGCCATCAGGGCCGATCACATATTTAATTCGTGGTCTTACCAGATCGGTCATTGTACTCTCTACACAATTCACTCAAGGACCTAATCAAGTCTCACTTTAGACACACAGCTTTAAAAAAGAGCTAAGCACCTGGTAACGCCTTGGTAACGAATTGAAAAATATGAGTGAAACCCCGAGAGTTCTGGGCTTTTTATGCTTATTTTTTTTATTTATTTCGCCAAAGGGTCATATTTTTTACGTGATTGGCGGTGAAAGTGTTAAAATTGACAGCAGTAATGTTAATTTTTACGCTCATTTTCGGTTAAAGAGCTGCCTGTTTTAAGAATCTCATATAAAGTTGATTAAGCAATGCGAGTTTTCTCGTGCAATGATCGGCTCAGGGCTTGGCAAAATGCCGCACTATGACCTATATAGGCAGTAAATACTCTGAAATTGCTGGAAACGAGGGCAAGAGCCCTAGGACTGGATTCCAAAATGATGCTGAATAGCTTGGACCTGCCGGGAAAGCCGGAAGATACGCGAATAGTCGTTGCCATGTCTGGCGGTGTTGATTCGTCTGTTGTGGCCGGCATTCTTAAACGAGAGAATTACGACGTTATCGGCGTAACCTTGCAGCTTTACGATCATGGTGCAGCTGTGCACCGTGCCGGTTCATGCTGTGCAGGGCAGGATATTGAAGATGCGCGCCGCGTTTGTGAAGCTCTTGGTATTCCGCATTACGTTCTTGATTATGAAAAACGTTTCCGTGACGCGGTGATTAATCCATTTGCTGATTCTTATATCGCGGGTGAAACGCCGATCCCTTGTGTCACCTGTAACCAGACGGTAAAATTTGCTGATCTGTTGCAGACAGCGCGTGATCTGGGTGCGGCAGCTTTGGCAACCGGCCATTATATCCGCAGCCGTGCCAATGGTGAGCATCGTGCCTTGTTCCGTCCAGTCGATACCGATCGTGACCAGAGCTATTTCTTGTTTGCAACCACGCAGGAACAGCTTGATTATTTGCGCTTTCCTTTAGGCGGTATGCCTAAATCTGAAGTGCGTAAAATCGCTGAAGAGCTGGAACTGACTGTGGCACAGAAACAGGATAGTCAGGACATTTGCTTTGTTCCGCAGGGTAAATATTCCGATATCGTTTCACGGCTGAACCCTGCTGCTGCAAGCCCAGGCGCAATCGTGCATATTGATGGCCGTATTATCGGCCAGCATGAAGGCATTGTGCATTACACTGTTGGTCAGCGCCGTGGTATCGGTGTTGCAACCGGTGACCCTTTATATGTGGTACATCTGGATGCTGCGCGCTCCCGCGTCATTGTTGGCCCGCGTGAGGCCTTGGAAACCCATAAGGTCTTCCTGCGCGATGTGAATTGGTTGGGCGATCAGCCACTCGATGGTCTACCGGAAGAGGGCGTGCCGGTATTTGCCAAGGTTCGCTCCACCCGTGCGCCACGTCCGGCTATTTTGCACAGCAAAGACGGTGAAGTTTGGGTTGAGCTGATTGACGGCGAAAGCGGTATCGCACCAGGTCAGGCTTGTGTGCTTTATTCTGATGACAGCAACACCGCACGCGTATTTGGCGGTGGCTTTATTGAACGCTCAGAGCGTGAGCCGGAAGCAGAAGCAATGCTACGTCGTCTGGTGAGCGGTGAAACAGTGGTAACCGCTGCTTAAAACAGTGATTTTTATATTTAAAAGGCTGTCATTTGAGAAAATGACAGCCTTTTTTATGTCTGGTTTTATGAGAAGCGGCTGCACCGGCTTAAAGCAATGCCCGAAGCGGTTGCAACATTGAGACTGTCGAAATCTTCGGCCATCGGAATACGTGCAGATTGCAGCTGATTTAATATATGCGCCGGTAAGCCTTCGCCTTCAGTGCCAAGCAGCAATGCACGGCGCTTGACGGGTTTGACATCATGAATATTCATCTGCCCCGACGGGCTAAGCGCTAAAATTTCAAAACCGGATTTGACCAGTTCTGCGATAATTTTATCAATGGTGCCGCTGCGGGCATATGGGGTTTTTAAACTGGCACCGACTGAAACACGGATCGCTTTGCGATAAAGCGGGTCGCAGCACATTTGATCCATTAAAACAGCATCCGCTGCAAAAGCTGCGGCATTGCGGAAAATGGAGCCGACATTATCGTGATTGGTCAGGCCGCATAAAACCACCACCAAAGCTTCTTGTTTCAAACCGGCAATCAGTTGTGTGTGGTTGAGCACTTGCGCCTGACGGCCAACCGCCAGAATGCCACGGTGGACATGGAAGCCAGCTACCTGATCCATCACGGCGGAGGGCACGACATAGACCGGCAGCTCCGGTGGACAAAGCGCCAGTTGCTGCTCCAGTCCGGCCAGACGGTTTTCCAAAATCAACAGTGAGAGTATCTCGAAGCGCTCCGAGCGCAGAGCAACATTTAAAACCGATTTTCCCTCAGCGATAAATAATCCCTGACGCCCGACCAGGTCTTTTTCTTTGATGGAACGATAAGCTGCCAGACGTTCATCATCGGCATCACTCACATGAATCATTCTATTGTTTGGAAAAGCAGCGGTCATGGGATTTCATATCGATCAGGGGAGGAATGTTGTTGGCTCTTTAACAGCTGCCGCATATTTATTGAACAGTTTATGTGAGTCAAAAAACCCCACCATATGAAATGGCAGGGTTATTAAAAATCAGCTATACGTTTCTTGAAGCTAAGGTTTTAAGCAAAACTCAAGCAAAAGCGGCGACGCGCTGATGTTCCGGTGCCTGATGGATACCGGCCAGTGTTGAGAGCATTGTTTCAATATGCGGCGAGGAAACCATATAATAGATGGTCTGTGCATCGCGGCGTGTTGAAACAAGGTTCATCGCTCTGAGTTTAGCTAAATGCTGGGACAAGGCAGACTGGCTTAAGTTGACTTCTTTCGCCAATACACCAACCGACATTTCATTATGCAGTAGCTTGTTGAGAATAAGCAGACGCTTATTATTCGCCAGTGCTGTTAGAAAATCAGCAGCATAGTCTACGTGTTGTTCGAGATTATTAAAGTTAATTTGATGCTTCATGCCGCGCTCCACCCCCGTAAGACAACATGATTAATAACTATTTTTATCTCAAAATAAGTAGCGAGGAAAACTTCACTTGGCAAGCCTTTCTTGAAATTAAACGAAAAGCTTGCCATGTTTGTTTGAAATTATCCGTCCTTATAAGGCTTGTAAGCCTGATATTATTTGAGTTTTTGCTGATAAACCATCCGTTGCATTATTTTCAAACCATGCCCTCTCAACACTCTCATTGCTGCGCAAATTAAAGCCATCGGGGTCAATTGCGCTGATAATCCATGGCGAAGCAGTGCTATTATTTTTGGTAAGTTTTTGCGCAAAAGCACGGATATTGTCTTTGTAAGTGCTGTTCAGCATTTCAAGTTCTGCTGATTCCTGTTGTGCAATCGCGGCGCTGCTATCCTGATCGCAGATGAGGTCGGCAGTGGTTAAATTAAATGCTTTGCCAAAGCCGCCATTGAGGCTTGCGCCATCCACTTCCAGCCGGAAAAAGCTGAAATCGCCAAGATCAACATAAAGCGCGCCTTTAGGATTATGGCTCAGATAACGGGTGCGCAGACGCTGATAGGCTTCATGCTCACGGGTAATTTGCTTTGCCGTACAATGAAGCGTGATGCGGGCATGCGCCATTGCATCGCCTTTACCCGGCTCCCCCACCAGCAATGAACAATGCGGATGCGCGATAAGGCTTGCCGTATGCGGGGCAAGGGCTGAAACCAGAATAAGCGGTGTGCCATCATTGTCGGTGGCAAGGGCGACACGGCTGGCATTGGGGCGCTGCGTGGTGGCGGAGGTGCAGGCCAGTGCCGCAAACCGCGCGGTGCGCATCAAGCCTTTGGCGATCTGGATGGCTTGCGGGGTGGTAAGGCGGATGACGTCTTTGGTTGTTTCTGAGGTGTTTTGCATAAGATCCACGTATTTTTAGATGAGCTGTTTTATAACAGCTTACACGCTTTTCCATAAAAGTAGATAATCAAATTCATGTTTTGAGGCCGGGATTGCACGCTGTGGCCCATCAGATTGATTTAGAAAAGAATTTTTACGGCTCTGATGCAAATGGCTTTTCTATGATATTTTAGCGATAATAAATTGACCTGAACGTAATTTTCTTTCAAAATTAAGAAAGTTAGAAGAAAAATCTACTAAATCGACTGAAAAATGGTTGATATTGTAATTTAGTTCTACAGACGGAGCTTGCAAAGTTTAGTAGCACAGGTTTCGATAGGGCTTGATTGCTGAGCAATGGGGGCTCTGCAAACCGACATTTCCGTGGAGGCGGATTTACATATGAAACTTTACAAAAAATTGTTAGCAGCATCAGCACTTGCAACAATGGCAGGTGTCATCGGGATTACGGGTGCCGCTTCTGCAAAAACATTGGTTTATTGCTCAGAAGCTTCACCTGAGGGATTTGATCCTGCACCTTACACCACAGGCAACACCTTTGATGCTTCCTCCCATCCGATTTACAATCGTCTGGTAGAGTTTGAGCCGGGTGGCACCAAGGTTGTGCCGGCATTGGCTGAAAGCTGGGATGTCAGCGAAGATGGTAAGGAATATACATTCCATCTGCGTAAGGGCGTAAAGTATCAGACAACAGATTTCTTTACACCAAGCCGTGAATTTACCGCTGATGACGTTATCTTCTCTTTTGAACGTCAGCGCGACAAAAACAACCCTTGGTATGAATATACCGCTGGTATTTCTTACGAATATTTCAACTCGATGGATATGACCACACTGATCGACAAGATCGAAAAGGTGGATGACCACACCGTCAAGTTTGTGCTGACCCGTCCGGAAGCACCTTTCATTGCAAACCTCGGCATGGATTTTGCCTCTATTCTTTCCAAAGAATATGCAGACAAGCTCGAAGCTGATGGCAAGAAAGAAAACCTCAACCAGTTTCCGGTTGGTACAGGCCCTTACACATTCGTAGCCTATCAGAAAGATGCGGTCATTCGTTATAAAGCGAACCCTGATTTCTGGAAAGGCAAAGAAAAGATCGACGATCTGGTATTCGCCATCACTGTTGATCCGGGCGTGCGCATGCAGAAGCTCAAAGCAGGTGAGTGCCACATTGCCCCATATCCGGCACCAGCTGACATCGAAGGTCTGAAGGCTGACAGCAATCTGGTTGTTGACGAACAGGCTGGTCTGAACGTGGCTTATCTGGCTTACAACACCCTTGTTGCGCCTTTTGATAAGCCGGAAGTTCGCCGTGCGCTGAATCAGGCTGTCAACAAAGAAGCGATCATTGAAGCTGTGTTCCAAGGCACCGGTCAGGTTGCAAAGAACCCGATTCCACCAACAATGTGGAGCTACAATGACGCTGTCGAAGACGACAAATATGACCCGGAAGCCGCTAAAAAAGTATTGGCAGAAGCTGGTCTGACAGAAATGAAGCTTTGGGCAATGCCTGTCAGTCGTCCATATATGCCAAATGCACGTCGTGCAGCAGAGCTTATTCAGGCTGACTTGGCGAAAGCCGGCGTTAAGGCTGAAATCGTATCGATGGAATGGGGTGAATACCTCAAGAAAGCATCCGATAAGGCACGTGATGGTGCTGTGATGCTCGGCTGGACCGGTGATAATGGTGATCCGGACAACTTCCTCGGTGCACTGCTTTCATGCGCTGGCGTTGGCGGTAACAACCGTGCACAATGGTGTAACGAAGAATTTGACGCCATTATCGCTAAAGCGAAAATCACTTCGGATCAGGCAGAGCGTACCAAGCTTTATGAACAGGCACAGGTTCTGTTCAAAGAGCAGGCTCCGTGGAACACACTCGCTCACTCCACAGTATATATGCCAATGTCCAAAAAGGTTGTTGGTTATAAGATGAGCCCGCTGGGTGCGCACCGATTTGACGGTGTTGATCTCTCCGAGTAATCCGTAAAGGGGAAATACCGGGCGCTGAACTCTTCAAAGGTTCAGCGCCCGGTTTTCAATTGGACAATGATACGTTTTATTCTTGGCAAGATTTTATATCTTATTCCAACCTTCATCGGCATCACGATCGTCGCCTTTGGTTTTGTGCGTGTTTTGCCCGGTGATCCGGTTTTGCTGATGGCCGGTGAGCGCGGGCTTTCGCCTGAGCGCCATGCCCAGCTTTTGGAGCAGTTTGGCTTCCATCGTCCCTTATGGGAACAATATTTAGACTATGTCTGGAAACTTCTGCACGGAGATTTTGGCGCGTCAATCGTGACGAAAGTGCCGGTGCTGACAGAGTTTTTCACACTTTTTCCCGCAACATTAGAGCTTAGCATCTGTGCGATTATCGTGGCGGTGCTGATCGGTGTTCCGGCAGGCGTTCTGGCAGCTGTCAAACGCGGATCATGGTTTGACCAGACATCGATGGGTGTCGCTCTTGTTGGTTATTCCATGCCGATTTTCTGGTGGGGTCTGTTGCTGATTATCCTGTTTTCAGGGATCTTGCAGTGGACACCGGTTTCGGGTCGTATTTCGCTGATGTATTATTTCCCTTCCGTCACCGGTTTCATGCTGATCGACAGCCTTTTGTCGGGTCAGAAGGGCGCTTTTGCATCTGCGGCTTCGCATCTGATTTTGCCGACTATTGTGCTGGCAACCATTCCGCTGGCGGTTATCGCCCGTCAGACACGTTCAGCCATGCTAGAAGTGTTGGGTGAGGATTATGTCCGCACAGCCCGTGCCAAAGGCTTGCCGCTGCGCCGTGTCATCGGTCTTCATGCGCTGCGCAATGCGCTGATACCGGTGATTACCACCATCGGCTTGCAGGTTGGCGTCTTGATGGCTGGGGCCATTTTGACTGAAACGATTTTCTCATGGCCTGGTATCGGTAAATGGATGCTCGATTCCATTTCGCGTCGTGACTATCCGGTCGTACAGGGCGGTTTACTGCTGATTGCGATGATGGTTATGGCCGTTAACTTGATCGTTGACCTTCTCTATGGTCTGATCAATCCGCGTATCCGGCATAAGTGAGGCTGTTATGAGTGAAGTAACTGTTCAGACGGAAACCTCAGATGCGCCATCCACTATGCGCGGTTTGAAGGATTTCTGGTTTTATTTTAGTGTGAACCGTGGTGCGGTGATCGGTCTTTTTGTGTTTACGGCAATCATTCTGGTGGCAATTTTTGCCCCACTTGTTGCGCCACATAATCCGACCGAGCAATATCGCGAGTTTATGTTGCGTCCGCCATTCTGGCATGATGGTGGCTCATGGAGTTTTCCGCTCGGCACTGATGCGGTGGGGCGTGATATTCTCTCGCGCCTGATTTATGGTGCACAATACTCGCTGCTCGTGGGCTTTGTCATTGTGGTGATCGCTATGTGCGTGGGTATCACAATCGGCCTTTTGTCCGGCTTTTTTGGCGGTGCAGTTGATAATATCTTCATGCGCATTATGGACGTGATGCTTGCATTCCCGTCACTGCTTCTCGCGCTGGTGATGGTTGCCATTTTGGGGCCTGGCCTCATCAATGCGGTGATTGCAATTACACTCGTTCTGCTGCCGCACTTCTCGCGCTTGACGCGTGCGGCGGTGATGGCTGAAAAAGAGCGTGAATATGTCATTGCTGCCAAGCTTGCAGGTGCTAAAAAACTGCGTCTGATGTTCAAAACCATTTTGCCAAATTGCCTGGCACCATTGGTCGTGCAGGCAACTTTGTCTTTCTCCAATGCGATTTTGGACGTGGCCGCTCTGGGCTTTTTAGGCATGGGTGCACAGCCACCGACACCGGAATGGGGCACAATGCTGTCCGAAGCCCGCGAGTTTATCTTGCGCGCCTGGTGGGTGGTGACTTTCCCGGGTCTGGCTATCCTGATTACAGTGCTGGCAATTAATCTGATCGGTGACGGCTTGCGTGATGCGCTTGATCCGAAGCTGAAAAGGAGCTGATGATGGCTCTGTTGGATATTAAAAACCTGACCGTTTCTTTTGAAACATCGACCGGCCCTTTCCGTGCAGTTGATGGTATCGATATTAGGGTTGATAAAGGCGAAGTGCTGGCGATTGTCGGCGAATCCGGCTCCGGTAAATCGGTAGGCATGCTGGCGGTGATGGGTTTGTTGCCAAAAACCGCAACGGTCACTGCTGACAAGATGGAGTTTGAAGGCCGCAATCTTTTAACGCTCAGCGACAGCGAGCGCCGCTCGATTATCGGCCGTGAAATTTCGATGATCTTTCAGGAGCCGATTGCCAGCCTTAACCCGTGCTTCACCGTGGGTTTCCAGTTGCAGGAAGTGCTGCGTCAGCATATGGGCATGAATAAAGCTGCTGCTCGTGCCCGTTCAATTGAACTGTTGGAACTGGTTGGCATTCGTGATGCGGGTGATCGTCTTGGAAGCTATCCGCACCAGATGTCGGGTGGTCAGTGCCAGCGCGTCATGATCGCAATTGCGATTGCCTGTAATCCGAAATTGTTGATTGCTGACGAGCCGACCACTGCTTTAGACGTGACCATCCAGAAGCAAATTCTTGATTTGCTGATGCGGTTGCAGACCGAGCATGGCATGGGCTTGATCATGATCACCCATGATATGGGTGTGGTGGCGGAAACCGCTGATCGTGTGATTGTGCAATATAAAGGCCACAAGATGGAAGATGCGGATGTGCTCTCGCTGTTTACAGCGCCAAAGAGTGCTTATACGCGCGCACTTCTTTCGGCATTGCCGGAAAACGCAACTGGCGACCGTTTGCCGACTGTTTCGGATTTCGTCTTTGATGCACCGCGCGCAGGAGGTGCGGCATGAGTGAAGTTGTTTTGGAAGCACGCGACATTGTGCGTGACTATCATGTGCCGGGCGGTTTGTTCGGCAAAGCTAAAACCGTGCATGCGGTTAAGGGTGTCAATTTCACCGTTGAAAAGGGCAAAACCCTTGCAATCGTTGGTGAGAGTGGCTGCGGCAAGTCAACGCTTGCCCGTATCCTCACGCTTATTGACCCGCAAACTTCCGGCACACTGCTGATCGACGGTAAGGATGTGAATATTGAACGCGACGGTTTGACGCCGGAAATGCGCCAGAAGGTGCAGATCGTGTTTCAAAATCCATATGGATCGCTCAATCCGCGCCAGAAAATCGGCGATGTATTGGCTGAGCCTTTGCTCCTCAACACTAATATGAGCGCAGCAGAACGCCGTGAAAAAGCGATGGAAATGTTGCTGAAGGTCGGTTTGGGACGTGAGCATTTCAACCGCTATCCGCATATGTTTTCCGGTGGTCAGCGTCAGCGTATCGCGATTGCCCGTGCATTAATGCTGAGCCCGAGCTTGCTGGTATTGGATGAGCCGGTATCAGCGCTTGATCTTTCTGTGCAGGCACAGGTTCTCAATCTGCTTTCCGATTTGCAGGAAGAGTTCAATCTGACTTACGTATTCATCAGTCATGACCTCTCGGTGGTGCGTTACATCGCTGATGATGTGATGGTGATGTATTTCGGTGAAGTGGTTGAATATGGCTCACGCGATGACGTGTTCAACAATCCGCAGCATGATTACACCAAGAAGTTGTTTTCAGCGACACCACGCGCCGATGTGGAAACGATCAAAGCACGCGTGGCAGCACGCGCCAGAGCGCGCGCTTTGGCTGCTTCTGCGTAAAACAAGCACTTGTGTTAGAGCGACCTTTGTGTGCCAAGCATGGCACACGGCGCTCGAAATGAAAAAAACCGCCGGATTGCTCCGGCGGTTTTTTTGTTTGATGAGCAGGTTTTTTAAGATTGCTGGTGCCATGCAAGGGCACGGACAATCTCATCTGATGAGATTTTGCCTAAAATTTTGCCATTATCGACAATGCCGACATCGCCGCCATTTTGTGCAATTGCATTCATCAGATCACGCACAGGTGTTTCTGGTCTGGCTGTTGCCGCAAACGGACGCGCGGGGCTGTTACGATCAAGCGGTGACATAATGTCGGCCGCACGCAATACGCCAAGCGGATTCATATGGGTGACAAAATCCGCCACATATTGGCTGGCCGGATTAAGCAGAATATCCTGCGGTGTACCACATTGAACAATACGCCCGCCATCCATAATGGCAATGCGATTGCCAAGTTTCATCGCTTCATCAAGATCATGGCTGACAAAGACAATGGTCTTTTTCAAGCGGGATTGCAAAAGCAGCAGTTCATCCTGAAGACGGGTACGAATGAGCGGATCAAGGGCAGAAAACGGCTCATCCATCAGCAAAATCGGGGCGCCCGTTGCAAAGGCACGAGCAAGACCCACACGCTGCTGCATACCGCCGGACAATTCACTGACCTTATGACATGCCCAATCTTGCAGGCCAACCAGCTCCAGCTGCTCATGAGCAAGAGCCAGACGCTCGGCTTTTTTGATGCCGTTGATTTCGAGGCCGAAAGCGACATTTTCAACGACAGTGCGCCAAGGCAACAGGCTGAATTGCTGAAACACCATCGAGACGATTTCAGTGCGCAGCTGCCGCAAGGTTTTGCGGTCGGCATTGACCACATCGACAGGGCCGTTTTTGCCTTGCAGCGAGACATGGCCGCGTGCCACCGGTATCAAGCGGTTGATCGCACGTAAAAGCGTGGACTTGCCCGAACCGGACAAGCCCATCAATACCAGCATTTCACCTTCGGCAATTTGCAAATCACAATTGTGAACGCCCAAAACCTGATTGGTCGCGGTTTGAATTTCTGCTCTGGACAGACCTTTATCGGCAAGGGTCAGAACCTTTTGCGGCTGTTTGCCAAACACGATAGAAACATCGTTCAGGTCTATCATGCTCATTTATTTATTCCTTAACCGAGCGGAAAATCCGATCAAGCACGATGGCCACCACAACGATAACCAATCCTGCCTCAAAGCCGAGTGCGGTGTTAACGGAGTTGAGCGCGCGTACCACCGGTACACCCAAACCGTCAGCGCCAACCAGTGCAGCAATCACAACCATCGACAAGGAAAGCATGATGGTTTGTGTCAGCCCAACCAGAATTTGCGGCATAGCGT
>JAEWHQ010000292.1 GCA_023387715.1 Pseudomonadota bacterium
CGCACAGTGCCAGGTGTTGCCAGCACTGAAACAAGCCCCGATCGTGTGCGCTCTGCCGCCGGTTTGATTGCCGGTACAGTGCCGACAAATTTCATAAACGGAAAAGCTGCGCGCAAATCATCCAGCACCAATGTTGATGCGGTATTGCACGCAATCACCACGATGGCGGGTTTATGCTCTGCCAGCAGCCGGTCAAAGAGTTTGATAATACGATCGCATAGCGCTTCTTCTTCCCAATCGCCGTAAGGAAACCCGGCATCATCCGCCACATAGACAAAGCGGCGATCCGGCAACCAGACCCGCAGCTCACGCAAAACCGTTAAGCCGCCAATACCACTGTCAAAAACAAGCACCGGCGCTTTATCCGGCAGATTATCATGATCCGGCTTTTCTTTTATCATAACTCGTCTGATCCTTCCGCTTTGACACGGGCACGCCCTTCTGGCGCACCGGAGCCGCGTGGCGCTTTAGGCGAGAATACATCCAGTGACGTGACAACGCCACGCAATAATTTAAGCTCCGCGGAAGCAAAACCGGCACGCGTCAACACGGCGCGCAAACCATCAACCATTACCGCTTTTCGGGCTTCAGGGCGGAAATAACCGCGTGTATCAAGGGCATTTTCTAACTGGTCGAACAAACCTTGCAATTCATGCTTGGGTGCCGGCTCCATTTCAGGGCCACGGAAAACCGTATCGGCTTCATTTTCCATACCGGTTTTCATCCACTCATAAGACATCAGCAGCACAGCCTGCGCGATGTTGAGCGATGCAAATGCCGGGTTGACCGGAAAGGTCACCAATTCATCAGCAAGAGCGACCTCATCATTTTTAAGGCCAACGCGTTCGCGGCCAAAAAGAATGCCCACTTTTTCCTGTTGCTTAAAACGCTGACGCAATGTGCGGCTGGCTTCAATCGGGCTTCGCACCTGTTTGAAACCATCGCGCTCCCGTGCAGTCGTTGCATAAACAAAGTTCAAATCAGCGATCGCGGATGGCAGATCATCATAGACAATCGCATTATCAATCACATGGTCAGCTTTGGATGCAGCAGCGCGTGCTTTATCACTTGGAAACTCTTCACGGGGATTGACCAGTCTTAATTCAGCCAGACCAAAATTTGCCATTGCGCGCGCCACCATGCCGATATTTTCCGGCAATTGCGGTTCCACCAAAATAATCGCTGGTCCCTCAGCAATCAGCGAACGATGTTTATCAGTTCCGGCCATCTCTTCTTCCAGACTATTGCAATAATGCGTTTACTTCATTTGTCACTGACACAAACGGCAAAAAATCGCAAAGTTTTCTGTTTGCCAATTGATCTGATCCCCATCTTCGTAAATGCGTATATTCTAAAATAAAGGGAGCAATCAAAAACAGGCTTTATTTTGGCTGTAAGACTAAAGAAACACAGATGTGACCAATAAAACCACGGTTAAAGCTTTGCCTTAGGCTTCAGCAATGCTATACGAGCGCACGTATTCAAAGCGTATTCAACAAGAGGCATCATCCATGGCAAAAATTAAGGTTGCTAATCCGGTTGTCGAACTCGATGGCGACGAGATGACCCGCATTATCTGGCAGTTCATCAAAGAGAAACTGATCCATCCTTATTTGGATATCGATCTGAAATATTATGATCTTTCTGTCGAACACCGCGATGCGACCGATGATCAGGTCACCATTGATGCAGCAAATGCCATCAAAGAACACGGCGTTGGCGTTAAATGCGCAACCATCACTCCTGATGAAGCCCGCGTTGAAGAATTCAAACTGAAGAAAATGTGGAAGTCGCCTAACGGCACCATCCGCAACATTCTCGGCGGCGTGATTTTCCGCGAACCAATCATCTGCGAAAACGTACCACGTCTGGTTCCGGGCTGGACACAGCCAATCATCGTTGGCCGTCACGCATTTGGTGACCAGTACCGCGCGACTGATTTCAAATTCCCTGGCAAAGGTAAACTGTCGATCAAATTCGTTGGCGAAGACGGCGAAGTGATTGAACATGAAGTTTATGACGCACCGTCATCCGGTGTTGCCATGGCTATGTACAACATTGATGAGTCGATCCGTGAATTTGCCCGTGCATCGCTGAACTACGGCTTGCTGCGCAACTATCCGGTTTACCTCTCCACCAAGAACACCATTCTCAAAGCCTATGACGGCCGCTTCAAAGATATTTTTGAAGAAGTTTATCAGACTGAATTTGCTGAGAAGTTCAAAGAAGCCAAGATCTGGTACGAACACCGCCTGATCGACGACATGGTTGCATCCGCTCTCAAGTGGTCCGGCGGCTATGTCTGGGCATGTAAGAACTATGACGGTGACGTACAGTCCGACATCGTGGCACAGGGCTTCGGCTCACTCGGTCTGATGACCTCCGTTCTGATGACCCCGGATGGCAAGACCGTTGAAGCAGAAGCTGCACACGGCACAGTGACCCGTCACTACCGTCAGCATCAGAAGGGTGAGGAAACCTCAACCAACTCGATCGCTTCGATCTTTGCATGGACCCGTGGTCTGGCACATCGCGCCAAGCTCGATGACAATGCTGAACTGAAGCGTTTCGCTGAAACCTTGGAAAAGGTTTGCATCGACACCGTTGAAAGCGGCTTCATGACCAAGGATCTGGCTCTGCTTATCGGCCCGGATCAGCCTTGGTTGTCAACAACCGGCTTCCTCGACAAGATCGACGAAAACTTGAAAAAGGCAATGGCTGCTTAATTAAAGCCAATCGCTTTTAAGTGTTAAAAGAAAACCCCGCTTTATGCGGGGTTTTTTATTGCCACTTTGACGGGCAGATAAACAGCAGAGCATTTAGCTCTGCTTATTCTCACAGGGTACTGCCAAGCACGAGCGATAGTGCCTCACTCTAAGCAACGCAGAATTTAAAAGCAGAAAAGCCCGGCACAAAGCCGGGCTTTATCAACAGCGCTTAAAAATCTAAGCGCTATCAGCTTAGAAAGGCTTAGCTGTTAACAGCGTCTTTCAGGCCTTTACCTGCTGAGAACTTTGGTACGTTGCGTGCTGCAATCGCTACTTCCGCACCAGTCGACGGGTTGCGCCCAGTGGTGGCTGCACGGTGCGATACAGAGAATACGCCGAAGCCTGGAAGACGTACTTCGTCTCCAGCCTGAAGAGCGCTGGTTACAGCTGCGAGAACTGCATCAACAGCGGTAGCTGCGTCTGCTTTGGTGAGACCGCCCTTTTCAGCAACTGAGGCAACCAGTTCGTTCTTATTCATGGACACTTCCTTTCTTTCTTTTTCCGGGGCTTTGTGACTCAACCGGATCGACATGAGTTTATTCTAAACAATCAACAAACCAAGCCACAAATCACGAAAAAAGCCCAGAATTATAGGGTTAAACACAGAAATGCCGGGCTTTTTACCCGGCATTTCATGTTTAAGGTCTGATTTTCGACTCAGTGAGCAATAGAACTGCCTGCTTCATCATCAATAGACAGTGCCGATACTGGCGGCGTTGCAGGCTCTGTCCACTCAATTGCAACAGGCTGACGCACCAATGCATGCTTGAGTACTTCACCTGCACGCGAGACCGGAATGATCTCCAGACCGTTCTTCACATTGTCCGGAATTTCCGCCAAGTCTTTGACGTTTTCTTCCGGAATGAGCACAGTCTTGATACCACCGCGCAGCGCTGCCAACAGCTTCTCTTTCAAGCCGCCGATTGGCAATACACGACCACGCAGCGTGATCTCACCGGTCATAGCAATGTCTTTACGTACCGGAATACCGGTCAGCACAGAAACAATTGCCGTCATCATGCCGATACCAGCCGAAGGACCATCCTTTGGTGTCGCACCTTCCGGTACGTGAACGTGAATGTCACGCTTGTCGAACAATGGTGGCTCGATACCGAAATCAACCGCACGCGAACGGACATAAGATGCCGCCGCAGAGATCGATTCCTTCATCACGTCGCGAAGATTACCTGTGACAGTCATACGGCCCTTACCAGGCATCATGACGCCTTCAATGGTCAGCAATTCGCCGCCCACTTCTGTCCAGGCCAAGCCAGTGACAACACCAACCTGATCTTCACCTTCGATCTGGCCAAAACGGTATTTCTCTACACCTAAGAATTCAGACAGATTTTCTTCCGTGATATGTACGGCTTTGACCTTGTCTTTCATGATGCGGGTCACAGCCTTACGCGCAAGCTTCATCATCTCACGTTCAAGGCTACGCACACCGGCTTCACGGGTGTAAAGACGAACAACAGAGCGCAATGCCTCCTCGGAAACCGAGAATTCCTTAGGCTGCAAGGCATGGTCACGGATAGCTTTTGGCAGGAGGTGACGCTTGGCGATCTCCAGCTTTTCATCTTCCGTGTATCCGGCAATGCGGATGATTTCCATACGGTCGAGCAGCGGACCCGGAATGTTGAGCGAGTTGGCTGTGGTGACGAACATCACATTCGACAGATCATATTCGACTTCGAGATAATGATCCATAAATGTTGCGTTCTGTTCCGGATCCAACACTTCAAGCATTGCAGATGACGGATCGCCACGGAAATCCTGACCCATTTTGTCGATTTCATCGAGAAGGAACAACGGGTTGGACTTCTTCGCCTTCTTCATCGACTGGATAACCTTACCAGGCATCGAACCGATATAGGTACGGCGGTGACCGCGGATTTCCGCTTCATCACGCACACCACCCAAAGACATACGGACATATTCACGTCCTGTTGCCTTGGCGATAGAGCGTGCAAGCGAGGTCTTACCAACGCCTGGAGGGCCAACGAGGCAGATGATTGGACCCTTGATCTTGGCGGAGCGTGACTGCACGGCCAGATATTCAACGATCCGTTCTTTTACCTTTTCAAGGCCAAAATGTTCAGCATCCAGCACTTCATCAGCGAAGTTCAGATCCTGCTTAACCTTGGATTTTTTGCCCCAAGGAATAGACAGGAGCCAATCCAGATAGTTGCGAACAACTGTGGCTTCTGCCGACATGGGGCTCATGGTGCGTAGCTTTTTGAGCTCAGCTTGTGCCTTTTCAGCAGCTTCTTTGGACAGCTTGGTCTTGTTGATGCGCTCTTCCAACTCGGCCATCTCGTCACGACCGTCTTCACTGTCGCCGAGCTCCTTCTGGATCGCCTTCATC
>JAEWHQ010000295.1 GCA_023387715.1 Pseudomonadota bacterium
ACGCCACATCAAACAGGGCTTGATGCGACAGCCCCAGTTTTTCACCCAGCGCGAAAGCTTCCGATACCGCAATCATCGAAATACCAAGGATCATATTATTGCAGATTTTTGCGGCCTGCCCTGCGCCATTTTCACCGCAATGAACAATCTTTTTGCCCATTGCCTTCAAAACAGGCTCTGCCAGCGCAAAAGCTTTTTCAGTGCCGCCGCACATGAAAGTTAAAGTGCCTTTCTGCGCACCACCTGTGCCGCCTGACACCGGTGCATCAACAGAATGATGATTATCTTCTGCAGCCAGTGCATGGGCTTTTTTGGCGCTTGCCACATCAATAGTTGAACAATCGATCAGCAAAGCATTGGCGGGCAAGGATGATTTAATCGACTGATAAACCGATAAAACATGCTCGCCTTTTGGCAGCATAGTGATGATAACATCAGCCGTTTTGACAACCACTTCTGCCGAGCTCGCAATTTTAATGCCGAGCTTTTCTGCTTCCTTGCAGCTTGCTTCAGCAAGATCAAAACCAACCACATCATGATTTGCTTTGGTCAGATTGAGCGCCATTGGCAATCCCATATTACCGAGGCCAATAAAAGCAATTTTAGACATTCTGAATTCCTTTAACGGTTATCAGCGAGGATCATGTCAGCGGCTTTTTCCGCAATCATGATGGTCGGAGAGTTGGTATTTCCAGACGTGATGCGCGGCATGACGGAGGCATCCACCACACGCAAACCTTTGAGCTTGCGGAAACGCAAACGCGCATCCACAACGCTTTCCTCATCACTGCCCATGCGCAATGTGCCGACCGGATGGAAAATCGTCGTGCCGATATCACCAGCCGCCTTGACCAGTTCTTCATCCGTTTGCGCCGCAGCTCCGGGCAGATATTCTTCCGGCCGGAACTTTGCAAAAGACGGTTGTTTTACGATTTCGCGCGTCAGTTTAATGGCGCTGACCGCGACCTTCCGGTCTTCGTCGGTAGAGAGATAATTAGGGCGAATATCCGGCTGCACTTGATAATCAGGGCTGCTGATATGTACCGAACCACGGCTTTCAGGGCGTAAATTACAAACACTTGCTGTAATGGCCGGAAATGTATGAACGGGGTCGCCGAATTTATCGAGTGACACCGGTTGCACATGATATTCCAGATCAGCGGTTTGTTTCTCAGGCGATGATTTAGTAAAAACACCAAGCTGACTAGGTGCCATCGACATCGGCCCCGAACGCTTCAAAGCATATTCCAAACCGATCTTGGCTTTGCCCATCAGCGAAGAGGCTTTTTCATTCAGTGTCTGCACACCGGACACTTTATAAACCATGCGCAATTGCAAATGGTCTTGCAGATTTTCGCCGACATTTTTAACTTCAACTTTGGTTTCAACGCCAGCTTTTTGCAGGACAGCGCCATTACCAATGCCGGAAAGTTCGAGAATTTGCGGTGAACCAATCGCACCGGCAGAAAGGATCACTTCCTTGCGTGCGGTTTCGGTTTTCAAGCTGCCATTGTGATGAAACTCAACGCCGGTTACTGCACCGTCTTGCAGCACCAGACGCTTGACCTGTGCTTTGGTTAAAATGGTCAGATTCTTTCGGTTTTTGGCAGGGCGCAGAAAGGCTTTTGCCGTGTTCCAGCGCCAGCCGGAACGCTGATTAACGTCAAAATAGCCAGCGCCCTCATTGTCACCACGGTTAAAATCATCCGTTGCCGGAATACCAATTTCACCTGCTGCTTTCTGGAAGGCATCCAGCACATCCCATCGCACACGCGCTTTCTCAACGCGCCATTCGCCGCCAGAACCGTGATGGCTGCTTTTACCGCGATAATGATCTTCCGATTTCATAAAATAAGGCAGCACCTCGTCCCATGCCCAGCCTTCGCAGCCAAGCTGACGCCAGATGTCATAATCCATCGCCTGCCCGCGCATATAGATCATGCCGTTGATGGACGAACAACCTCCCAGAACTTTACCGCGCGGATAGAGCAGCGAGCGACCATTCAGGTTTGGCTCAGCGACCGTTTTAAAGCACCAATCTGTGCGCGGATTATTGATGCAGTAAAGATAACCGACCGGAATATGCACCCAGTGATAATTATCATTACCACCAGCTTCCAAAAGCAAAACACGGTTTTCAGGTCTTTCGGACAGGCGGTTGGCAAGAACGCAACCCGCGCTACCCGCTCCGATGACGATATAGTCATATTCGCCCATAATTTTCTCCACACCTCCCCTATCCCGCGTCAGCCAAGACGCGGGCGGAGATATTTCATTTCAGCAATTTAAAACTTACTTGCGGTGTTCGAAGCCAAGCATACGGCCAAGCCTTGATGCGTAGAACTCGCCCACCAAACCACGACGGAAGACCAGCACACAGGCCATAAACACCACGCCCGTGATAATCGTCACCGGTATGTCAGACGTCGCCAGATAGTTCTGCAATGTCACCACAAGCCCTGCCCCGAAGATCGGCCCTGTCATGGTGCCGATCCCACCAAGCAAGGTCATCAGGATCACTTCACCCGACATTTGCCATGTCACATCGGTAAGTGTTGCAAACTGGAACACCAGTGCTTTCAGCCCGCCCGCAAGGCCTGCAAGTGTGGCCGACATCACAAACGCACCAAGCTTATACATCTGCACATTATAGCCGAGTGAAATTGCGCGCTGCTCATTCTCGCGAATGGATTTCAAAATCATACCAAACGGCGAATTGATAAAGCGCCAGATTACAAAAACAGCCAGAATGAAGATCGCCAGAACGGTGTAATACATGTTGAGCTGAACATTGAGATCAAGCAAGCCGAACAGAAAACCGCGCGGCACACCCTGCAAGCCGTCTTCACCACGGGTGAAGGGTGCCTGCAAACAGAAGAAGTAAAACATCTGCGACAGAGCCAGCGTGATCATCGCAAAGTAAATACCC
>JAEWHQ010000318.1 GCA_023387715.1 Pseudomonadota bacterium
TTGTTGCATAAGGAGGATGGTTAGTGGGTTTGAGTAAAGCACGCTTGATTTTGCCAAATATATTCTCACAGCTCGTTCGCGGGACTGCTATTGCGTGCTTATTAAGCATTGTGCCTATGGCTGCGACCACCTCCCCCGTTTTGGCACAAGATACATTAGGCGAGAGTTTCAAAACTGATCCCAATGCACGTATGCTTTTGCAGGCAGATGAACTTGTTTATGACCGCGACGTGCAGACTGTCGTGGCGCAAGGTGCTGTGCAAATCGAATACGACGGCAACCGCCTTGTTGCAGATAAGGTGACCTATAACCGTCAAACAAATCGTATGACCGCATCAGGCAATGTACAAATTGTCGAAAAAGACGGGAATACTATTTATACCGATGAAATCGACGTGACTGATGATTTCCGCGACGGCTTTGTAAATGGCCTGCGCGTTGAGACAACAGATGACACACGCTTTGTCGCTGAAAGCGCTGAACGAAGCGCTGGTGAAATCACCACATTCAACAACGGTATTTATACTGCCTGTCAGGCTTGCACCAAAAATCCTGACAAGCCGGTTCTCTGGCAGATTAAAGCCCGTAAAATTATCTGGAATGGTGCGCGCAAAACGGTTCGCTTTGAACGCGGTCAGTTCGAACTTTTCGGTATGCCGATTGCTTTCTTGCCAGCCTTTGAGATGGCTGACCCAAGTGTAAAGCGTAAAAGCGGTTTCTTGTTTCCGGGCTTTGCTTACAGGGATAAATTGGGCTTTGGCGTCAAAGCATCCTATTTTTGGAATCTGGCACCGAATTACGACCTGACCGTTTCAACAACCGGCTATACCAAACAGGGCTTCTTAACAGAGGCTGAGTGGCGCCATCGTCTTGAAAGCGGTAGCTATAACTTACGTATTGCTGGCATTCATCAGCTGAAACCTGGTGAGTTTAATGCCGGCACAATTGATTCCGATAATAAAAACCGTGGCATGATTGCCTCTAAAGGTGATTTTGAAATCAATTCCCGCTGGAAATACGGCTGGGATGTGATGGCGCAGAGCGATAAGAACTTCAGCCGTACGTATAGTATTGAAGGTTATTCTGCAAAAACACAGACTTCAAAAATTTACCTTACAGGGCTTGGTGAGCGCAGCCATCTGGATCTGAACTTCTATCGCTTCAACGTGCAGGAAGATCTACGGTCTTCAAGTCCTTATGAAGTATCTTCCAAGCAGCCTTGGGTTTTCCCAAGCCTTGATCATTTATATATTGCGCCTGATGCGATTTATGGTGGTGAATTCAGCATCACCAATAATTTGCAGATTCTTTATCGTAAAAACCAATATGATAATGAAAAAACATCCGGCAATAATATAATCAATCGTGGCGATGCTAATTACCGCGTACCAGGTGCAAGCGGCACAAATGCTCGTTTCACGTCGGAAGCAGAATGGAAACGCAGTTTCATCACACCACAGGGCTTAGTGATTACACCTATTTTGGCCTTGCGCGGTGATGCAATCGGTGTGAACAGCAACTCCGTTGATGTCACACGCTCCGAAGCATTCCGTGCGATGGCAACTGCAGGCATGGAAGTGCGCTGGCCGATCCTTTTCTCGTCCACAAGCAGCACGCATATTATTGAACCGACCGCCCAGATTTTTGTACGTAATAATGAAACTTATGCCGGTGAAATGCCCAATGAAGATGCACAAAGCTTTGTCTTTGACGCAACCAACCTCTTCGAACGTGATAAGTTCTCTGGCTACGACCGTGTAGAAGGTGGCACTCGCGCCAATCTTGGTCTTCGTTATTCCGGTAATCTGAACAGTGGCTGGGGTGTTTATGGTCTTGCAGGACAGTCCTTCCAATTAGGTGGAAGAAACTCGTTCGCCAGTGACGACTTTGTCAATGCAGGTGCCGAATCCGGCCTCCAAAACAGAACGTCTGATTACGTTGCTATGCTTGGTCTTTCAGACAGCCAAGGCTTCAGTCTTGCAGCACGCGGGCGTTTTGACCGTAAAGACTTCTCGTTGCAGCGCGGTGAAATTGAAGCACAACAGAGCTGGTCACGCCTGACTGTTGGTGCTCGTTATGCATTTATCGCGGCACAGCCGAATTATGGCTACATTGGCGACCGTCAAGAGTTAACAGTATCAGCCTCAACTAAGTTGAATGAAAACTGGCGTATGTTTGGTCGCGGCACCTATGAACTGGTATCCAGCACGCTGGTACGCGCATCGGCTGGCCTTGCTTATGATGATGAATGCTTCAGCTATGCAATGACATACAGCCAGTCGCGTACACCGCCGAATAATAATGGTTCACAGGCAAGCAAACCATCCCATAGCATTGGTTTCAATATTACCTTCCGCACATTGGGTGACTTTGGCGGCACCAGTAGTATGGCAAATGGCTTATTACAATAAGAAGTAGCAAGCCTGAGCCTACGTTTATAATCTTTTGGCCGTTAGTTTACGCGGAAGTCATTGTTTTGCCGCACGGGTTTGACTATAAAGTAACCAAAATTTGATCCAGTGAGTGCTGAACTATATCTAGCCGTTGTAAAAACAGCGTAAGACCCGGGAAATATGTTATGATTTTTAAGCAGCCAATAATTGCATCTTTCTTCAGCGCAGCGCTCTGCCTGACTGCTGTTGGCGCATTAACTGCACCTCAACCGGCTTTTGCTGCTGCTAGCGGCACTGAAGTTAAAGTTATTGTAAACAGTAACCCGATTACATCTGGTGACATTCAGAAACGTGCAGCTTTTTTAAAAGTTCAGGGCAAGAAAGGTAATCTTACCAGTCTTGCTCGCGCTGAACTCACCGACGAAATGCTCAAGCGCGTGGAAATGAAAACACGCGGCATCAATATTTCGAAGCAAGAAATTGATGCAGCTTACGCAAATTTTGCATCCAATAACCGGATGAGCGTTCAGCAAATGAACCAGATGATGAATCAGGCTGGTATCACTCCTGATCATTTCAAAACCTATATCATGGTACAAATGGGTTGGGGGCGCCTCATCAGCTCCCGCTTCCGCGAAGAAGGTATTATTTCAGAATCTGACGCCGTACAGCGTATGCTGAAAGATGGTGGCCGCAAGCCAGTTGCTACAGAATATCACCTTCAACAGGTTATTTTCGTTGTTCCCGCCGCTAAGCGTTCACCTGCTTTGATGGCTAAGCGCCGTCAGGATGCAAACACCTTGCGCTCACGTTTTAAAAGCTGTGACACAACACGCAGCCAAGCCAAAGGCATGCTTGATGTAACCGTGCGTGATCTTGGCCGCATTCTGGAACCGCAATTGCCGGGTGAATGGGAACAAGACATCAAAGGCACCTCTGTCGGCAGCACCACCAAGCCGCATGACACTGAAAAAGGCGTTGAGTTTCTGGCTGTCTGCGCGACCCGCAAAGTATCGGATGACCGCGTAGCACAAATGGTTTTCTCCCTTGAAGGCACGCAAACGGCCAAAGGACAAGAAGAAAAAGCTGAACAGCTGAGCAAGCAATATCTGGAGGAGTTACGTAAAAAAGGCCGTATCGTCAATCGATAATAGCTTTTCACGTATTTGATGCTTTTACGAAGACAATTTTGTAATTCCTTATTTGCTGCCATTTCAGCTTTTCATTAAGCTGAAATGGCAGTTGCATTTAATGATGGTAGAAAAATGAAAGTTTTAGCGCTCAGCATTGGTGATCCGTCCGGCATTGGCCCTGATCTTGCTTTGCTTCTCTGGTCGCAGCGCCATCAGCTCAACGTACCGGAGTTTCTGGTACTAGGAGATGTTGAACAACTGCGCCTACGTGCCAAGCATTTACAGCTGAATGTACCGATTGAAATTTCCAGCCCTGCATCTGCAAAGACAGATTTTCAACACTTTCTGCCAGTGCTACCACTGCAAAACAAACTGATTGAAAATATTGGCGCACCTTTAACTGAAAATGCAGCCGGTATTATTGAAGCTATTGAACAGGCTGTCCAACTGACCTTGGACGGGCAAACCTCAGCGGTGGTAACCTGCCCTATTTCCAAAAAGCCGCTTTATGATGCAGGCTTTGAACATCCAGGCCACACAGAGTTTTTAGCAAGTCTGGCCTCACAACATCTCGGCCAAACTGTCATGCCGGTGATGCTGCTTGCTGGCCCCGATTTGCGCGCAGTGCCAGTGACTATTCACATCGCCTTGCATGATGTGCCTCAACAGCTCACCACTCAACTGATTGAAGAAACGATTATAATCACTGAGCGTGATTTGCGCACACGTTTCGGTATTGACCACCCACGCATTGCTGTCTCCGGCCTCAACCCGCATGCCGGTGAAAATGGTGCTTTGGGTCACGAAGACCAAACGGTTGTTTTGCCTGCGATTGAAAACTTGCGTGCGCAAGGCATGGACATCAAAGGCCCGCTACCGGCTGACACTATGTTTCACGCCCGCGCCCGTCAAAATTACGATGTGGCGATCTGCATGTATCATGATCAGGCACTTATTCCGGCTAAAGCGCTGGCTTTTGATGAAAGCGTCAATGTCACGCTTGGCCTGCCATTTATTCGTACATCGCCGGATCACGGCACCGCATTTGAAATTGCAGGGCAAGGAATTGCTCGCCCCGACAGTCTGCTTGCGGCCTTGAAGCTGGCGAAGACTTTAAGCCTCTCAGCTTTGAAAGAACCCGCCTGATGAGCATTGATAATCTGCCGCCATTACGCCAAGTGCTTGAACAATATGATCTGATGCCTAAAAAATCTTTAGGCCAGAATTTTTTGTTCGACCTCAATCTGACGTCCAAAATTGCCCGACAGGCAGGCATTCTACAAGATCAGCCGGTGATTGAAGTCGGGCCCGGCCCCGGTGGTTTGACCCGTGCACTTCTGGCTCAAGGCGCATTGGTGACAGCAATTGAACGGGATGAACGCTGCCTACCAGCACTGGCCGAAATTGAAAGCCACTATCCGGGTCGGTTGAAATTCATTTCCGGCGATGCGCTGGAGCAGGATTTTCAAGCACTTTTTCCTGACGGTAACAAGCCACTCATTGTCGCCAACCTGCCATATAATGTCGGCACGCAATTGCTGATTAACTGGCTGTTGAGCGAGCCTTGGCCGCCCTATTATCAGTCAATGACCCTGATGTTCCAGCGTGAAGTGGCTGAACGCATTGTTGCCGCGCCTAACACCGATCACTATGGCCGTCTGGCTGTGCTTGCGGGCTGGCGCACGCAATCACGCATTGCCTTTGATGTGCCGCCACAGGCGTTCACGCCACCGCCAAAAGTAATGTCTTCGGTGGTGCATATCACACCGCTCGACAATCCTTTGCCGTGTGATGCGCAAAAACTTGGCCGCATTACACAAGCCGCATTCGGCCAGCGCCGCAAAATGCTGCGCCAGAGCCTCAAGCCCGTCAATGGTGCCAAGCTGTTGGAAGTTACCGGCATTGATGGCACAAGACGCGCAGAAACATTAAGCATCGAAGAGTTTGTAGCGCTTGCCAATGCTCTTGACTGATAAATACAAAAAACGCCGGAAATGACTTCCGGCGTTTTTTATTTGAGTGCTTATTGGGCTGCTGTCTCATCCAGTAACTGATCGACAAAATCGAACAATCCCGGACGGCGGTCACGGCGCAAACGCTCTGCCGTTACAATGGCTTTAACCGAACTATATGAACGGTTCAGATCTTCATTGATGACGATATAGTCGTATTTCGACCATTTCTGAATTTCCACACGCGCATTGTGCAGGCGTGTCTCAATCACTTCCACACTGTCTTCCGCACGGCGGTGCAAGCGCGATTGCAGCTCTTTCATTGATGGCGGCAGCACAAAAATAGAAACCACGTCAGCCGGCATCTTTGCCTGCAACTGATCTGCCCCCTGCCAATCAATGTCAAACAGCATATCCTGACCATCAGCCAGTGCATCTTCTGCCGTCGCACGCAAGGTGCCGTAGAAATTGCCATGCACTTCGGCATATTCAATCAGTGCATCGCTATCACGCAAGCGTTCAAACTCGGCTACAGAAATGAAGTGATAATGCACACCTTCCACTTCGCTCGGGCGGCGGGCACGAGTGGTGACACTAACAGAAAGAGACAAATCCATCTCTCTGTCTTCCAATAATAATCTTGCAATGCTGGATTTTCCTGCACCGGACGGCGAGGAAACCACCAGCATAAGCCCGCGACGGGCAACGCCATGTTCAGCTGAAGAGATGGCCATATGAGTTACTCCAGATTCTGTATCTGTTCGCGAAACTGATCAACGGCCGCTTTAAGTTCCAGTCCGATGGCTGTAATTGTTGCTGCATTGGATTTCGCGCAAAGTGTGTTGGCTTCACGGTTAAATTCTTGCGACAGAAAATCGAGTTTGCGCCCGATTGCACCGCCGTTTTGTAATAATTTTCTGGCAGATGCCACATGTGTGTCCAGTCTGTCCAGTTCTTCTTGTATGTCCGCCTTGGTCGCAAGATAGGCCGCTTCCGCGTGGAGCTTGTCTTTATCAAGTGCCTGTGACGCATCCAGCAATAAAGCCACTTGTGCGCTAAGGCGTGCCTTGATTGCCTCAACACCGCGCGCCGGATCATGGCGCGCTTTTTCTGTCAAAGTGGCAATCTCTTCAACATGTTTTTCAAAAATACGTTTAAGTGCTGCGCCTTCCAGCTCACGCGCCTCCTGCAATTGCTGCAAGAGTGAGGCCAAGCCATCCATAATGCCCGCTTTAAGCGCTGCCTGATCTTCTTCCGAAACGGTATCCTGCGGCTGATCCAACACACCGCGAAGTGCAAATAAGCCATCAAGGGTTAATGGCGCCACGCCAAAACGTGTCTGCAATTCCTGCGATGCGTTGAGAAGCTTTTCGACCAAAGCATGATTGAGGGATACTTCACGGCCTTCACTATTTTGCTCAACATTGAGCGAAACCTGCATATTGCCGCGGGTAAAGCTCTTGGCTACCAGTCCGCGAATATTATGCTCAAGCGCTTCAAAGCCTTGCGGCAGGCGTAAGCGTACATCAAGCCCCTTGCCGTTTACCGAGCGTACTTCCCATGTGAAATGCGTAACAGTTTCACCATTTTGATGCGTTCCGCTGTAACGGGCAAACCCCGTCATGCTTTGCAATGTCATGAGACGCGACCTTTGGCATGAGAGCCCGGTTTCTCAATCGAGAAAACCGGAAATAAAAGTGAATGAAACGGACAATATGCCCGTTTCACTCGATGATTAGACCTGTTTTACCAGTATTTACTGAGCAGCCGGCGTGTCCGTTGCTGTAGCAGCATCACGTTTTTGCTGTTCAATACCGCGCCATTTACGAACATTTTCATTATGCTCCTTCAATGTCTCGGCAAAAACGTGACCACCTGTACCATCAGCCACAAAGAACACATCCTTGGTTGCCAGCGGATTGGCAACAGCTTCCAAAGCAGCACGACCCGGATTGGCAATTGGTGTCGGAGGCAAGCCATTGATAACATAGGTGTTATATGGCGTCGGCTTTTCAATGTCAGACTTATAAATCGGACGATCTGACGGTTTACCCAAACCTCCGAACAGGCCGTAAATAATGGTCGGATCAGATTGCAAACGCATGCCCTGATTGAGACGGTTGACAAAAACCGAAGCCACATGCGGGCGCTCAGCTGCAATACCGGTTTCTTTTTCAACGATCGACGCCAGGGTCACAAATTCATTGATATCTTTAACCGGCAAATTTTTCTGACGGGTCGCCCAGATTTCGTTGACCATCTTCTTCTGCGAAGCCAGCATACGTTCAACCATTTCAGCACGGGTGGTGCCACGGGTGAAGTACAGCGTATCAGTGAAGAGCGAACCTTCTGCCGGCATTTCTTTCGGCAAGGCTCCGGTCAGGATTTCATTCTTATCAAGACGATCAAAAATCTGATTGACGGTCAAACCTTCCGGAATGGTCAGCGGATACATGATCGACTTACCGCTGATCAGGATGGTCATGATATCGCGCATGGAAGCGCCGACCGGGATCATATATTCACCGGCCTTCATATCATTTTCATGGCCGTAAGCACGTACACCATAACGGAAAATACGGGCATCCGTGATGAATTCACGACGTTCCAGACTATCGGAAATTTCCGAAATACCGGAGCCGCGCTTGACCAAAAACGCAGTTTCCGTTGCAAGCGGCCCTTGGCCATCAAACTGCAACTTGCCGAAATAAAACAGTGCTGATGCAGCCACAATGGTTAAAACCAGCAGTGACAGCATGAAATTTGCAAAAATAACGATCTGGCTGCGTGCCGCACGGGAGCGTTTTTTAGGCGGTTTTGGCCCTGGCTGCGGGCGCAAAGCATCTGCTGCCGATTTTGGCACAAATGGCTTTACCGGTTCAGCACTAGCATCACTTGCAGCAATCTCTGCTTTAGTTGCACTTTGCGCAACCGGCGCAGCAATCTGTTCTGCCTCTGGCTGAACAGGTGCTTCGACAGGCTCTACAGCAATGGCCGGTTCAGCCTGAACGGCTTCCGGCTGCACTTCAATCTCAGATGCGACGGTTTCTTGATGAGTATCCTGATCTGCAACTTTTATTGCATCATCCGCAACCTTAGCTGCATCCGCAGATGTTTCAACAACATCTGTTTCCTGAGATTTCGGATTTTTATCGTCTGAACTCACTCGATCACCTCGATCCAAATTTTATGCAGCGTCACTGATAGTTGTTAAAACTTCAGCGCTCCGTTTTTTATCATTTCTATACAGACCGCAAATATTTGCCAAATCCGTTTTGTGGCAAGATATCCTGATACACTCAATAATGGATATTTTTAGGGCGAAGCACACAAAAATATTGTTACAGGTTTTAAACAATAAATCAGCCGAACAGATCACCTGTTCTACCGGATAGCGTGCAACAATCCGCCATTTCTTCGGCGCCATCATCGCCAGATATGCAAAGGACGCCAATGTTTTTTGCACTGGCGTCCTGCTTATCCCCGACTCTTGCTTAAAAGAGCAAGATTACTGGTAACGACGCATCACCAGTGATGCGTTCGTTCCACCAAAACCGAACGAATTTGAAAGTACGGTATCGATTTTGCGTTCACGCGGCTTGTGTGGCACCAAATCAATTTTGGTGTCAACAGACGGTGTGTCCAGATTGATTGTAGCAGGCGCGATATTGTCGCGGATTGCCAGAATCGAGAAGATTGCTTCCGCAGCACCGGCTGCACCGAGCAAATGACCGATCGATGATTTGGTTGACGACATCGAAATCTTCGATGCAGCTTCACCAACCACACGCTCAACAGCACCCAGCTCCAGCGTATCCGCCATGGTGGATGTACCGTGTGCGTTAATATAGTCGATCTGGTCAGGTGTGATGCCTGAACGCTTTAATGCTGCTTCCATGCAGCGCTGCGCACCTTCACCATTCTCGCTTGGAGCGGTGATGTGATAAGCGTCACCGGACATGCCGTAACCGGTTACTTCCGCGTAAATTTTCGCGCCGCGTGCCAGTGCATGTTCCAGTTCTTCCAGAACGAGAACACCGGCGCCCTCACCCATCACGAAACCATCACGGTCATCGTCATAAGGACGCGATGCAGCAGTCGGATCATCATTGCGCTTGGTTGAGAGTGCCTTACAAGCCGCAAAGCCTGCGAGCGAAATACGGCTGACCGGTGATTCAGTACCACCAGCAACCATAACATCCGCATCGCCCAAAGCGATCATACGGGCAGCATCACCAATAGCATGGGTGCCGGTTGCACAAGCTGTGACCACAGAGTGGTTAGGACCGCGCAATTTATGCTTGATGGAAACATGGCCGGAAGCCAGATTGATCAGGCGGCCAGGAATGAAGAATGGGGAAACACGACGTGCGCCCTTATCGCGCAATGTGTAACCGGCTTCAACAATACCTTCGATACCGCCGATACCGGAACCGATCAGTACACCAGTTGCCACCTGATCTTCGTCGCTTTCCGGATGCCAGTTGGCATCATCCAGCGCCTGATCAGCCGCAGCCACAGCGTAAACGATGAAAGGATCAACTTTGCGCTGTTCCTTTGGTTCCATATATAAATCAGGATTGAATGTTCCATTGCTGCCATCACCTACAGGGATACGGCAGGCAATCTGACAAGCCAGATCGTCAACTTCAAATTCTGTAATACGGCGAGCGCCGCTTTGACCGGAAAGAAGACGCTTCCATGTCTCTTCAACGCCATTTGCCAGCGGTGACACCAGACCTAAACCGGTGATAACGACACGCCTCATATTCACTCCTTCGAGTATGACAATCTCAAACTATGTTCCGCTTGCAAACGGGCAAGATGATTTGTCGCCTTGAATGCGCGCCGGGCTAAACCTTTTTTGTAAGGTTTCAAGGCGCCGGTACGCCTAAAAGTTACATTTAAATTTAGTCTATAAAAAATAAACCGATTAAATAACCGGTTCATCAAGAGCACTTACAGCTTAATTTTAAAAATTGAAAATGCTCTCTCGACTTACTTGCTACACACTGTTTCAAAACTGCTTTGCACTTTTTTGACGGTGTGTATGAAAAATACGGAATCGGAGCATTCCGATCCCGTATTTTCAAATATTAAGCAGAAGCTTTGTCGATGAACTTAACAGCGTCACCAACGGTAAGGATGGTTTCTGCTGCATCATCAGGGATCTCAACGCTGAATTCTTCTTCAAACGCCATGACCAGTTCTACTGTATCAAGGCTGTCTGCACCGAGATCATCGATAAAGCTCGCGCCTTCCGTGACCTTGTCGGCATCCACGCCCAGATGTTCAACAACGATTTTCTTGACGCGTTCTGCGGTATCGCTCATGTCGTGACCTCGACCTGTGTTTAGTTGCACCGCATTGGTTAGCGGTATGCATGATTGTAATCAAGTTATAAGATGTATGCCAACTGTAGTCTCTACATGCTTTAGCATACATCCTGTGGATATTCCTTACGGAACGAGATTAAGACGCTTCAAGCGAGGCGTCTTGTTTCTTGGGCGCGGCATTTACCATGCTTCTTGAGCAAGGCAAAGCAGATTTTGCCCAATCATCTGCTTCTTGGCCTCCTTTTATGGCTTTTTAGGCACATAAAAGGTTTAAATCATTGCCATTCCGCCATTAACATGGACAGTCTGGCCGGTAACATAAGCTGCTTCATCGCTTGCTAAATAAACAACAGCAGCAGCAATTTCAGCGCCTGTTCCCATGCGTTTCATCGGAATTGAGCTCATGATCGCGTCTTTTTGCTTCTCATTGAGCTTATCGGTCATAGCCGATTCGATGAATCCGGGAGCAATGCAGTTGACCGTTACATTACGGCTGGCAATTTCTTGTGCAAGTGATTTCGAAAAACCGATCAGACCGGCTTTCGATGCACAATAGTTTGCCTGACCCGGATTGCCGGTCACGCCAACGATCGAAGAAATATTGATAATACGGCCATGACGGCGGCGCATCATCGGATGGGTAATTTCGCGGGTCAGGTTGAATACGGATGTCAGATTGACATTCAAAACCGCATCCCAGTCTTCAT
>JAEWHQ010000320.1 GCA_023387715.1 Pseudomonadota bacterium
GTTTCCTGCACGGCAGGCATCGGCGTTCTCCATCCTCGTCAGGTTCAAGGCCCGACAGTTGCAAACGTCAAAGACAGTTATTTCTTACCGTCTTTATATAGTGCGCGACTGGCGCTTTTGTAACCTGTATCGCCTGATATCTAAAATACCCGGCTTTACCTGAATTAAACCGGATCAAATCCGGTTATTACTGACAACAAGAGCGCGTTTACGCACTGATGTTGTGTTTATCGTTCACACGTTGCTGTCTACTAACAATTTCGTGTAAAACCTGCATGAACTTGTCGATGTCGGCACTCTCTGTATCAGGTGATAATGATACTCTGATAGCACCGGTTCCGTGTTCATACCCCATCGCCACAATCACATGGCTGGGGCCAACCTTGCCGGACGAACAGGCAGAGCCTGCCGATACGGCAATGCCGCCTAAATCAAAGGCGATCTGTACTGTTTCCGCTTTCATATTTTCCAGCGAAAAGAATGACGTATTTGGCAGACGTTCAACATCTGCGCCATAAATCAGCGTAGAAGGTGCAACTTCCAGAATGCGGCGCTCCATGTCGTCGCGCAAAGCAGAAGACCAGCCACCATTTAAAATACGCTGATGTGCCAGATGCGCAGCCGCACCAAAACCGGCAATCAATTGCAGCGCTTCGGTGCCGGCACGATGGCCTTTTTCCTGACCGCCGCCACGAATGAGCGCTTTCGGCATCAGCAAATCAGAAACGGCAACAATAGCCCCCACTCCTTTTGCTCCACCAATTTTGTGTGAGGAAAGGATGAAGTAATCACCGCAATTATTTGTAATATCAAGCGGAATTCGTCCCGCAGCCTGTACGCAATCCACCACCAGAATGCCGCCGGCATTTTTAACAATGCCCGCCACGTCTGCAATCGGCTGAATCACACCGGTTTCATTATTGGCATATTGCACAGCCACAAGCGGCAAACCTTGCGCACTATCATGCGCCGACAAGTTTTCGCCTAAAGCTTCCAGATCCAGCAGGCCAGTTTTATGAACCGGCAATGTCACGATATTTTCAGGCGCAAACTGCCCGCCCGCCAACATGCAAGGATGTTCGGTCGCGCTGACATAAAGCTTCGACATACGCACTGGTGCGCGTCCCATCATATAGGTCGGGCTTAAAAGCATGGATGCCGCTTCGGTAGCACCGGAGGTAAAGAAAATATGATCGGCGCGTGCATTGGTGAGTGCAGCCACCTGACGACGTGCCGTTTCCATCATAGCCTTGGTGGCGCGCCCCTCACCATGAACCGAAGAAGGATTTCCGGTCACATCGAGTGCTGCAATGATTATATCGCGTGCTTCGCTCAAGAGCGGAGCGCTGGCATTATAATCAAGATAGAGCCTTTTCTTGCTCCCGCCCACGGGCTACTCTCCTAATTCTGCATCATTTAGGCGCTCAAAGCGCAATTTTCTTGAAATTTCAACCAAGAAAAGCCTATGAAGCCTATATAGAACAATTAAACGGTTCAGTTTTGAAACGTTCTAAAGTGGTTTTAGGTGTCATTCATCCTTGCGTCAAGGAAAACTATACCTAAATCCTCCGATATTGCGGTTAACAGCGGAGTATATATGCCTGAAGTCATTTTCAACGGACCAGCAGGTCGTCTCGAAGGTCGTTATCAGCCTTCTTCTGAAAAAAATGCGCCTATTGCTATCATTCTGCATCCGCATCCCCAATTTGGCGGAACGATGAACAACAAGATCGTTTACGATCTGTTTTACATGTTCCAGCAGCGCAATTTCACCACTTTGCGCTTCAACTTCCGTGGAATCGGCAGAAGTCAGGGTGAGTTTGACCATGGTCCGGGTGAACTGTCCGATGCAGCCAGCGCGCTGGACTGGGTACAATCACTGCACCCTGATTCCAAAAACTGCTGGGTAGCCGGTTATTCTTTCGGTTCATGGATCGGCATGCAGCTTCTGATGCGCCGCCCGGAAATCGAAGGCTTTATCTCGGTCGCTCCACAGCCGAATATTTATGATTTTGCGTTCTTGGCGCCTTGCCCGTCATCAGGTCTCATCATTCATGGTGAGAATGACAAGGTCTCGCAGCCAAAAGATGTGCAGGTGCTGGTTGACAAGCTCAAAACCCAAAAAGGCATCACCATTACGCAAAAGACCATGGAAGGTGCCAACCACTTCTTCACCGGCCACGGTGATGAACTGATTGCAGAATGTTCTGAATATCTCGACCGTCGCCTTGCTGGTGAACTGGTTGAACCACGTATGAAGCGCCTGCGTTAATCGCTTTCGCTTTCAAACGTAAAAAAATCCGGCACTCACCTGCCGGATTTTTTTAAATCTAAAATTCTGCTAGGTTGGCAAAACCAGCCATCAAGCCCGTCAAAACCATCACGACCTTGAGAGACTTGTCAGCCATGCTTCGTTTTCTCGCAGCCCTTTCCGATATTTATCGCGTTGCCACAATGAGCGGCGCTGATTACGCCCGCAGACGCGGTGTCAAAGTCGGCAAAAACTGCGATATTCATACATTTAAATGGGGCTCAGAACCGTTTCTCATCGAAATCGGCGACAATGTCGTGATCTCTTATAATGTGCTGATGGTCACGCATGATGAATCAACAGCCTTGGTCAAAGACGAAAACGGCCGCCGCTACCATATTGCGCCGATCACCATCGGCAATAATGTTTTCATCGGTGCAGGCGCCATTATCCTGCCTGGCGTCACCGTTGGCAATAATGTCGTGATTGGCGCCGGAAGTGTCGTGACCAAAAGCATTGGTGACAATGTCGTCGTTGCTGGCAATCCGGCAAAGTTTATACAGACATTTGACAGTTTCCATCAAAAAACACTGTCAAAATCATCTGCTCAAGATTTCCCAAAGACAGACAACCATCAAAATTGGGCGCTAAACATTGCCGATCGTACACCACGACGCATTATCAGCACAGACCAATCATAATTCCGGCTGAATACTGTTTAAAATCAAACGCTCTGCGCTTTCAGCGGCAATCTTTATCAATCCATCTGCCTAATTGATATTTAGCCGCAGGAGCTTTCTTTTTGTTTTCAAAATTTTATGTTAAGGGCAGAGCATAAACAATGAGTAAGTATTCTATACTTCGCAAAAAATAGTCAGGAAAAGGGTATGTCCGGCTTCAAGTCCGATTTTCTTCGCACGCTCTCTGAGCGCGGTTTCATTCATCAGGTCTCCGACGAAAGCGGCCTTGATGAGTTATTCACCAAGGAAATCGTCACGGGTTATATCGGCTTTGACCCGACCGCATCCAGTCTGCATGCGGGCGGCCTTATTCAGATCATGATGCTGCATTGGATGCAGAAAACCGGCCATCGCCCTGTGGCGCTGATGGGTGGTGGTACAGGCATGATCGGTGATCCGTCTTTTAAAGACGAAGCACGTAAGCTGATGACCGAAGAAACCATTGCTGAAAACATTGCAGGCATCAAAAAAGTATTTGCTAATTATCTGACCTTTGGTGATGGCCCGACCGATGCGCTGATGGTCAACAATGCTGACTGGCTGCGCGGTCTCAACTATCTTGAATTCCTGCGCGATGTCGGCCGCCATTTCTCCGTCAACCGTATGCTTTCGTTTGATTCTGTCAAACAGCGCCTTGACCGCGAGCAGTCACTGTCATTCCTCGAGTTCAACTACATGATCTTGCAGGCTTATGACTATGTCGAGCTCAACAAGCGTTATGGCATGCGCCTGCAAATGGGCGGTTCGGATCAATGGGGCAATATCATCAACGGTATCGACCTTGGTCACCGTATGGACACGCCACAGCTTTACGCACTCACCTCGCCGCTTTTGACCACCTCATCAGGTGCCAAAATGGGTAAATCGCTCTCCGGTGCGGTTTGGCTCAATGCGGATATGCTGAGTGCCTATGATTTCTGGCAATATTGGCGCAATACCGAAGATGCGGATGTCGAGCGTTTCCTAAAACTCTACACAACGCTGCCTTTGGATGAAATTGCCAAGCTTGCAGAACTCGGCGGCTCGGAAATCAACGAAGCCAAGAAGATTTTTGCAACCGAAGTCACCGCAATGCTGCACGGCCGCGAAGCGGCTGAAGAAGCTGCGGAAACCGCTCGCAAAACCTTCGAAGATGGTGGAATTTCCGACAATCTGCCAACTGTCGGCGTTCATCGTGCAACATTGCATGAAGGCATCGGCCTGCTTGCGATGATGTCGCTGGCCGGCCTCGTCAACACCAATGGTGAAGGTCGCCGCCATGTTGAAGGTGGTGCTGTGCGCCTTAATGACGTTGTCATCAGTGATCCGCGTATGATGGTCAATGCCGAACATCTGAACGATCAGGGCGTTATCAAGCTCTCGCTTGGCCGTAAAAAACATATTTTGATCCGCCCGGCATAAGGTTTGCAGATCAAGAAACAAAAAAGGCGGCTCTTTATGAGCCGCCTTTTTTTATAGAAGATTATAAAACTTAATCGATCACAGCTGCAGCAACAAAGCTGGTCAGCGCAGCCATCACTGAAAGCGCAACAGCCCCAACTTTCGCTGTGAGTGAAGCCACCTCGCCCGAATTTTTACGGCTGGTGCTATTGAGATAAAACAGAGCGCATCCAATGATCACAATTGAAAAAACAATTGCTGAAACCCACTGAGCAAGTTCTGACATAAGAGGTGTTCACTTCTGTTTGAGAATGATGTCTGTATGTGCAATTAACACAGATATATGACATTAATATAAAATTTTTATCCTGAAAATCACCAAAATCAGTGATTACCCGCTCCATAAAACAAAAAAGGCCGGGGCGAAACGCACCGACCTTCCTCAAGTCATTTTGCCAGTGCCAGTACATCCGTGGTCAAAGGTTTCAAATGACGGTGACATTTGCGAGCGGCTGACGCGTCCAGCGCTCTTAAAGTTATAAACTCTAAAGCAATATCTGAAGAGAGATATAAGGGTGCAATATGTCTTAAATAAGACAATAAATTTACAAGTAACCAAACACAAAATTACATCAATTGGCCTTAATCATTTCGATCATTTTCACTGACTTCACCTGCCCCATAAAGATTACCTATTCTGGGGTAATGAGGCAGCAGTAACCGGCCGTAATTCGCGTATAAAGGGGCGTTTACGACCCACTTGCTTCTTTCTTTTTCTTCTTATCTTGATCGTAATGCCACTTGATGGCGAAGAACATACAAACACCAAGCACGACAAGTTTGAAAATCACGAAGATTATTGGAACCCATTCCATTTTTGTGTCTTTCCATGCTGCACTCTAACAAAGGTTGCATTAGCACAAGCTTGTAAGAGAAAAAATAGAAAATGCGCGCACAATCAAGTGATAGCGCTAATTTAGCGCATAAGAATAAAAATAGCTTCAGCACATCACCCGAACCAACGTGACCGCAGATCATCGCCAGTATGAATATTCTTTTAAATTCATCCTATAAGATAGATATACATACCCATTCGAACTGATTACATATTGAGAAAAATAGAAATTGTAAATTTTACTCAGAAATATGTCGCAGAGTAAAACCACTGCTCGTCAGTACTGATAACCCTATCTATTGGATAACTCCCAATATTTATCAGTAGGTAAAAAAACGATAACAAAGCTAAATTGCGTATTTTCAAAATTAAACTATAAGGCGCCCTTGAAATTATAAGGACGTATTATGCAAAAAGACAATTCCTCTCGCTCTAACTCCCTATTGCTCCTCGCTGGCGCTGTTGCTCTGGCTGCTGGGCTATACTTACATTTTATGGCTGGCGGAGTTTCATCCGCAGATCAGCTGCGCTGTGAAAATAACGTAAAATCAGTATACAATAACAGTCAGGAAGCTTTAACGACGCTGCTGCCAAAATGTAGCGAACCAGGCATGGTCGCAATGATGGACGCCCAAGCAAATAATTCAAGCGCCGCAGCAGCTGCACAAGCCATTTCATCAGCCAATAGCTCAGATATCGGCTCCAACGCCCTCAGCTTTGGCCTTATCGGTATTGGCATCGGTTTACTTGGTGGTGGTCTGGCGCGCGCTCTGCGCTCACGCAAATCGCAATAATAAGCATACCTCATCAGCTAAACAAAAAGGCCGGAGCACCATTACTCCGGCCTTTTTGTTATGACCAAACAACTTCGCCCTTAAGCAACTTCGAAATTCCTTATATTGACAAAAATTTAATTTAGAACAAAGTGAGAACGGTCAGTAATGCGAGTCGTAGTGTGAGTGTCAATTCACCGCTCAATGAATGTGTAAGAAAAAGAGAAAACAATGTTAAAAGTAATAGCGCAGGATTTTATCAAACCTGAAAAAATCGATATTGTTTTGCCTCTCTACAAAGAGCTGGTTGAAAAAACCAAACTTGAGCCACTCTGCATTGCCTATGATTTATATATTGATCAAAAGGATCCAGGGCACTTTATTTTCATTGAAGAATGGCCAGACAGAAACGCTTTGGATATTCATTGCGCTTCCGAACATTTTACCCGCCTTGTGCCACTCATTAATGAACATCAACGGCAAGACCCTAGTTTTATTCTCATGGATGGCTTTTCAATACTCATGGCAACAGCCCCCGCTCAGGGAGAAATAACCATACGTGCAGCTCAAACTGAAGATGCACAGGCGTTCAGCTCCATACTAACAGCAATCATTACAAAAACAGGCCGCACACGCCCGCATGATGTGGATTTTGTGCTCGCTAACTACATAAATAACCCATCCGATATTTTATGCAGTGTTGGAGTCGATGCCAGTGGTGAGATTCTTGGATTCCAGTCACTTATCCATACAACTGAAGGAAACATCTTTAACGTTCCTGTCGATTGGGCGATTATTGGCACACATATCAACCCAAAAGCGCACCGCAGAGGTGTAGGTAAGGCTCTTTTTGCCAGCAGCAAAGCTGCAGCGAAACAAGCCAATATAAAGCACATTGATGCATATATTAGAGCAGATAATTTGCAAGCTCTGCATTACTATGGATCTGTGGGATTTATAACCTATCGCGAACCTGATGGCATCATACAAAAAGTTTATAACGTCGAACCAGATCTATAGACTGAGTGCTGCTCATCGCATCAGCCAAGCTCAGGCGTAACGCATGCAACTATGTGCAAGAACTCTGTTTTTGTTTTTTTCAGATACCAAGCGGGCTAAAATGCGTCTCATTCTAACTACTATTTTTCTCTCCCTCACCGTCACCACTGCACTTGCGCAAACAACCGCTCCTGAGGTCGATAAAACAACATTCAACCAGTGTGAAGATTTTCTAAAAAATGTAAGCTTTTTCAATCCTGACAAGGATTATGCTGTTCGGGACATTCCCGAGGGGTGCATTATTTCAAATAGTATTTACAACACTTCGAGCTTCATGGGCTGGTCAATTGAAAGAGCCATTGTCGAAGCTGACCGCCTTCAAGACTATTTATCTGATACGCGTGATTTGAATAAACATTTGCCGCAATGGGGACGCATCGCCATAGACGGTGTGCGGATAAAACTGCAGAGTGGCAGCAGAATTCCAGATTACATCACCTCAATTCAACAATGGCCAATGGATGCCTCAGCCTCCTATCGGTTTAACCCAGAAAGCGGTTATCTGCATATTCAGAATGCGGAAATCAGCAGTACAAAACTAGGCAAGGCTTCAATTTCTGCCGAAATCAATCTGCCTGTTGGCTCAAGCATTACTTCCCTCACCGATCATCCAACCGCAACAGTTTCGCATCTGCGCGTACGGCTCGATAATCAAGGCATGTGGGAGAGTTTCGCTCTGCCGGTTCTTGCCAATTACGCTGCACTCCCCTCTGAAACCGGTGTAAGCGATCCGGAAACGGATATTGCGCGCCTGCGTGACATAGCTAGCAAAAGTGTTGAGATGCTACCTGACAGCCAGATCAACACCTCATCCCGCAAAGCCTTACTCAAATTTATTCAGGATATGCCGCATCCAACCGGTTTCTTTTCAATGGATATAGAATTTGATCCACCTTTGACCATAGACTTGGAGTCTATCGAGCGCGGCCAACTCAGTGAGCAACAGCTAACGAGCGGAAAGATCACTGCTATCTATAGAGCGCGCTGAAATGATATTTATCGCCAGCTTAATCAGATTTTTAAATCTGTGCTAGAAAATCTCGAACAGACTTTTCGCTATTTAGCCGAACAACTGGCACTCAGGCTTATATAATAGTCGCTCTCTTTTTATCTGGGGGCGCACTAACCTATCCAAGCCCCATACATAGCGGAGAAAAACCAGAGAATGCTTTCATCACTTTAACACGATAGCCAGTTGTTTTATTGTAGCCTCTGGAGGTACTTAAAATGAGCGAAAACCCATTTAACGGACAACAGTTAAAAGGCATTCGGTACGAACGAGCTGATATGTCCGAAGCAAATTTCGATAGCGTAAATCTTGCCAATGCTCAGTTTTATGCGGTTTTGACTAATGTAAAATTTACTGACACTAATTTAAGTGAAGCTGTTTTTGATGATGTTTCGCTTAAAAAAGCGCGTTTTAATAATGTGAACCTATCCGGCACAACAATTAATAATGCAAACCTATCAAACTTATCGATAACCGATGTCACGTTGGCACATACAGATATTCAGAATGCCGACTTAACCGGAATGCGAATAAACGGTATTTTTGTAACCGATCTATTCCAAGCTTATCAATTGCAGCAAAAAAACAGCTCTTAAACCCAGTTTGCATCATAAAAATAAAGAACCACACACTCACTGGATTTCATCAATCTTCATGAAAAAATATGCTCTGATCGCATGCACGGCGCTGCTATTACTTTTGAGTACAGCATACCTGTTTACCGGTATTGAAACGCAACATCGAGAGCATAGCACCGATTATACGTTTTTCAT
>JAEWHQ010000060.1 GCA_023387715.1 Pseudomonadota bacterium
CATAAATGTCGCGCATTTCAAGACCCAGCTGGCGCTGACCGAAGAACCAGCCTTCAGGATTTGGCGCGCTATAGCGGGTGAGGTTCAAAATGCCGACATCCACTGCCGCCACCATGACATAGGCTTGCTGGTTGCCAGCATTGGTAACGGTGACCGGTACGGAGAGTGTCGATTTCGGTTCGGTTTTTTCAGGCAGTGCCAGATCAATTGCCAGGCTTCTTTGTTCTGGGTCAACTTTTAGCCATTTCAGACCGATGGCACGAGCTGGCATCCGGCTTTCCGTCGCACTACCCGGACGATAAAGGGTTGCGGTTACATAGGTGCCCGCACCAAAGCTTGCATCAACCGGAATATCAACGACCATACCTTTTTCCGGCACGCTGACATTGATGGTCTGGATCAGTTTTTCAGTGCCGATTGTAATCAGCATTTCACCGGCAAAGCGTGGGGAGATATTGAGTTTTGCAGTGTCGCCAATGGCATATTGCTCTTTATCAAGCGCAATTTCCAAGCCGTCCGGCGTTTCGGTGGATGTTGAAGAAACATACCAGCCTGCATCAAATTCATAGGATGACGCAGGGCCGGAGGCATCCGCAGTTTCAACTTCGAGACGGTAGCGTCCCCAGTCAACCGGCATGGATATGGCTACATCGTCGTTTTCATCAATATTGATCTCGCCATCAGCCACAGCTTTGGTGAATGTGACAGCTTCATAGTTCCATGAACTGCCGCTGCGATACCACTGATATTGACGCTCGATTTTCATCAACGACCATTTTGCACCATCCATAGCGATGCGCTTGCCGCTGGCATTGCTGGCCAGCAGGCTGAACTTGGCTGTGCCGCCCTGCGGGACTTCGCCGCCAGCAAAATCCGGACGGATACCAATCATATTGGTCTGTGGTTTGATGGTTAAATCAAGCGAGCGCTCAACGGCACGGCCACCGGTTTCACGCATGCGCACATTGACATGTGCTGACAAAAGACGCGTGGTGGACGGCAGCTCATTGATAGCAACCGGAATGGTCGCTTTGCCGTTTTCATCGGCATTGTCGAGATTATCAAGTGCGGTGCGAGTGCTGCCGCCTTCTTGTTCATCTGCAAGGCCAAAATAATAAGACGGGAAACGATCCCATTTGCGGCTGGTGGCAACAGTGACATCGCCTTCCAGTGCCAGACCGGCAGCTGGCGCGCCATATAAAAAGCGACCATCAACTAACAGTTCAGCAGTCTCACCTTCCATGATTTCGGCTTTGTCTGCGGTCAGATCAAATTCGATCCGGTCAGGGACAAAATCTTCAACCAGAAACATTTGTGAAGACACAGCGCCTTGTTTCGGATCTGTGTAAACTGAAACCGACCAAGTGCCGAGCATAGCATTTGGCATCAGGGTCAGATCAACGGCGTAACCACCGGCAGAATTGCTGTCAACGACAAGGCGGCGATCTTCAGCACCATCAGGACGGCGGAAGATGAATGTCAGCGGCAGTTTTTCAACAGCATCTGCTTTATCATCACGCGCTAACGCTGCCACATGCACGATTTCACCGGCGCGGTAAATGCCGCGCTCTGTCCAGCTCATTACGTCCAGTGTTTCAGGTGTTGCACGGCCTGTTACACCGCGATCGGAAAGATCAAATCCCGGACGGGTCATATCTAAGAAAACAAAGTCGGTATCTGACTGGCTGGCCATAAGAACGGCAGGCGCCATGCCGTCAGTGCCACGGCTTAAGCCCGGATTGAAGATGGCCTTACCTTCTTTGTCCGTGACAGCTTCGCCCAGAATTTCATTGTTGCGGGCAAGCAAAGTGAGTTTGACATCTGCAACCGGTTTGGCGGAGCCAAGGGAGCGGGCAAAAACATGCAACCCGTCCTGACCGGTATAAGTTGCCAAGCCGATATCGGAAACAACAAACCATTGGGTTGCAACCGTGTCATATGTATCGGCGTTTTTATCGGCTTGTTCGGCAGTCATGATGTAAACGCCGGGTTTGCGTTCCGGCAGCGCTTCATCAATCGGGAAACTGGTGGTGGCTTCTTTGTTCAGCTGGTTATCGGCAACTTCAATTTCGCCTTCCCAAACAGGAGCGCCCATCTGGTCAACCAGAGAGCTGATATCATAGCCATCCAATTGACGCAGGAACTGATAGCCGGACAAAAGCTGTGCAAGGGAGCGGTCGCCAACGCGGAAAAGCTTTACTTTAGCTGTTTCCATATTGACGCTGACCATCGGAATGCCGCGACGGGCTGTTGATGGCAGCACAAAGCTGTCACCGGTAAAGCGTACCGAAGGTGCGCGATCTTGCACATAGACATTTAAAACAACAGTCGAGCTTAAAGTCTCGCCGATATTGGATGGCAAACCGGCACGGAATGAAACCTGATAATCCTGACCATGGCTCAAGCCCTCAACGCAAATCTGGCGTTCTTTGGCTTCGATGGCTTTAGGTGCCTGATTGTCAACTTTGATGAAAGAGGCGTATTCAACGCCGCTTTTGACGAGGTCTTCAGAAAATTGCGCACAAATACGTGGTGAGGCGCTGTCATTATCAACACTGTGATCGACAATGCGGAAACCTTTGCGGGCGCGCAAATCTTCATAAAGGGCGCGTACAGAAGCCGAATTGGCTAAGTTCAGGCTGGCATCATAGGCTTGCAATGCCGGACGGTCATAATCGCGGCGCTCCAGCGACGTGGCAAGCGAAGCCAGTGCATCGGCGCGGCTGTTGGTGCTGCGGGAGGTTTGGTACGCATTCAGCGCTGCCGAACTTGCATCGCGGCGATATTTGGAGCGTTCTTCGCTATTGTCGGTTTCGGTGTTTAAAATTGCCTGTGCGAGTGCATTCCAGACACGGCTGTCATCGGATCTAATGCCGGCAGCATGGCGAAGCGCTTCGGTTGCATTGCGCGGATCACCGTTTTTCAATGCCGATTGTGCGATGACAAGCCAGTCGGAAAGACCGGTGTCGCCGTGGTCTGCCTGTTCCAGATAGGCTTTCAGGCGGCGGGCTTCTTCAAAAATATTATCGCCGACATAGGTCAGCAGCGGTGGTGCGCCAATATCCGGCGCGCTTTCCGGATTAACAACTTTACCGGCAATAGCACCGGCTGCCGCATTGAGCTGATTATAATCACTTTTCAGGAAGCACCATTGTGCTTTCTCATTATACGTAAAAGCGCGGCAATTATTGTCGCCCAGACAGGTGGATTTACACTGATCAAGCGAGAGGTTTTTCTCGGTACGCAGATCAAAGCCGAAATAGTCGCCATTCTCGATGGTTTGTATTTGCCGCGTTTCAGCCGCTATAACCGGCTGCATCATAAAAAATGATGCGATCAGGGCAAATGTTAAGCGCTTGAGGCTGGACGACATGAAAGGCTTCCTTGAGTTTTATAATCAAGCTTGTTGGTAACGGTGGCCTTGATAAGGTCAGGTCAATATAAGCTCACATTTATATTACCTGAAAGATGTGTGCAAAATATAAAACAAAAGACGGATTATGACTATGATCCACAAAAAACGTGCACGCTTCATGATATGGATAGAATTTGCAGGTCAGGCTGAGACGTGGCATGTAAAAAGCCTGAAAGTGTAAGGGGTGGAGTAGACCTTGTCTTTTAACGGCAGAACAATTGCAGGGCTTTTATTGACCGCTTCGGCGGGTTTCGTGGATGTGATTGCGTTTTTGCAACTGGGCGGTTTCTTCGCTTCTTTTATGAGCGGCAACACGACTCAGTTGGGGATCGGCCTTGCCGGACATCCCAATTCCACCGGGCAGGTGATGGTATGGTTTCCGGCGGCACTCATTATATTGTTTTTCACCGGCGCATTTTTGGGCACCTTGATGATGAGTGTTTTTGCACATAACGGCAATATTTTCGTGCTTGCCGGTGTGCTGGTTCTCATCGGTGTGGTGATCGCGCTCAAACAGGCCGACATGGTTTATTTACAGCCGACTTTGCTGCTTGCTGCCGCGATGGGCATGCAAAATGCATCACTGCAACAAAGAGGCACAGCAAAGCTGGGCGCTACTTATGTAACCGGAACCTTGTTTAGTTGCGCAGCGGATTTGGCGCGCTCCATCACCGGCGAAGTGCCTAAAGGCCGTTGGCTTGAGCACTTTTATGTCTGGCTTGCCCTGATGCTTGGAGCAATCAGCGGCGGTTTTGCCGATTGGTGGCTGGGCCTGATGGCACTCAGTATTCCGTTTGTGATTATCTCGGCGGTGCTTGTTTTCCGTCTGTTGAAATTATTCAACGATTAAAGGAAAAGCCGTTTTTCATTTTCTACCAATTGCGAAATCAGGGTGGAAATCGCTGTGACACGGCGCAAGGTGCGCGCACTTTCATGATAGGCCAGCCAATAAGAACGCTTGATAAAGCGTTCGGGCAATACCGGCACCAAATTGGGATGTTCGCGGGCAATGAAAGCGTGCAAAATGCCGATGCCAGCACCGGCTTTTACCGCTTCCATCTGGCCAAGCGCACTGGAAACTTCAAAATCCGGCCGCCAGTCACGGCTGATTTCCGGCGCATAGGCAAGGGACGGATTAATC
>JAEWHQ010000028.1 GCA_023387715.1 Pseudomonadota bacterium
CCATGGTTCAGTGATTATTTTCGCCCGACAAAACGATCGCACTCGTTGGCATTAATTTCACTCAGCGCCGCGGCCTCTGCAATGATCTTGGCACTTTTGCCAGCCAGCACACCATCAGCCATTATTCTTGGCATATTAATCGTCATGGGCTTTTTCGGGATTGGCTGGTATCCGATTTACTTGCTGGAAATGGCAGAGGCAGCCCCCAAAAGCTCAATTGCTTCAACGGTGGCTTTTGCCTCAACCATATGTTTGGCAGTGATGGCGCTTTCGCCTTTTCTGTTCGGTCTTGTGACCGACCATTTTAATTATCAGACAGCGTGGCTGCTTTTAAACTTACCCGTGCTGATTACTGCCTTGCAGCTATTACGGCTTCGCGTTCATAAAACTCAACTGGGAGGTGCTTGAGAGTTAACTCTCAAGCACCTGCAATCCAAGTGCGGCGCACTTGAAGTTCATCATCCAGATGCACCAAATCCGCACGCAATCCTGCACGGATAAAACCCCTATCTGCCAAACGTAAAAAACGCGCCGGATAAGATGTCGCCATTGCAAGCGATGTAGCTAAGCTCAAATCAAGCATTTCAACACCAAAACGAACCGCTGCGGCCATATCGAGATCAGAACCGGCAATGGTGCCATCAGCAAGGGTAAGCTTCGGCAAGCCATCGCCTACACTACGGCTGACCGTGCGACCATGCAGATCAAAACTATTTTTGTCAGAGCCAACCAAGCTCATCGCATCGGTGACAAAAAACAGTTTTCCCTCACCCATATTGGCGTGTTTGGCACGGATCGCCACACGCAGGCTCATCGGGTCAATATGATGGCCATCTGCAATAATACCGCCCCAAACCGCCGGATGATCCAGTGCCGCACCAACTACCCCCGGTGCGCGACTGCCAAGCTGGCTCATCGCATTGAACAAATGGGTGACACCATGAGCGCCCGCTTCAAACAGCTTTGTTGCAGCTTCTGCTGTTGCATCCGTGTGCCCAAGACAAACAATAACACCATTAGCCGATAATTTCTCCACCTGAGCAGCGCTCACCTGCTCTGCCGCCATTGTAACCAGTAAGGCATCAATATGTTTTGCAGCTTCAACCATTGCGGCCACATCGTCATCGCTGACAGGGCGCATGAATTTAGGCAAATGCACGCCCTTGCGTGCAGGTGCAATATGCGGGCCTTCCAAATGCAAACCGACAACGCCTGCATTTTCATCCATCACGGCAATAGCCGCCGCAATGGCTTGCTCAGATTTTTCCTGCACATCGGTGATCAGTGTCGGCAGCATGCTTGTTGTGCCAAACGGGCGGTGAGCCCCAGCCATAATACGCATATTTTCAGCGGTTGGCGCATCGTTGAGCATGATACCGCCACCGCCATTAACCTGCGCATCAATAAAGCCCGGCGCTAAAATACCACCATCCAGGTAGATCTGCGGCAGGTTTGCGTCAATGTCATTTTCAGCAACAATCGCTTCAATGCGGCCTTCACGAACAATCACAGCCTTATGATTAGTCAAGCGTTCGCCGTCAAAAACCCGTGCGCCTTTTAAACTATAAGCATTCATCAGACTGTCTCCGTCAGTGTATTGTGTCATAAGCATTTTAATGGCGGCAACGCCTTAAATCCGCATTGACAGAAGGCGATAAAAACCGCCTATGCTTTCACTTAAATTATCGAGCATAACGCTCCGTTTTATTCTCATCGGACAACCGAAATGACCACAGAATTTGAAATTACCGCCACACCTTCCGTCGATGACCTCGCTTTTGTCGGTCAACAATTATCAGCTTTTAACGATGCTGATGTTGGTGCTTCTGATCGCACATCACTTGCTGTTTTCGTACGTGATGAAAATGGCAAAATACTGGCTGGTATTTCAGGTTATACGGCTTGGGGCTGGCTCTATATTCAGTGGCTTTGGGTCGATAGTTCCTTACGCGGCCAACGCGTGGCCGGAAAAATGTTGCAAGCCGCAGAAGATGAAGCGCTGGCACGCGGATGCTATAGTGCGCTGATCGATACTTTTAGCCCTGTCGCTAAAATTGCTTATGAACGTCAGGGCTATGAAGTTTTTGGTGAGCTGCCCGATTTTCCCATCGGGCGCACCCGCAGCTTTCTTAAAAAACGCCTTGCAAACGCCAGTTAATTCGTTGATTAACCAGCTATCCGGCCGCCGGTCATTGGTGCCGGCACGCCGGTTGTGCCCGGATAGCTGATCGGCAGGCCACGCAATGCGCGCACAGCCAAAAACGCGAAACATTCTGCTTCAACCGCATCGCCGCGCCAGCCAAATGTTTCAGCTTGTACCGCTTCAACACCTGCGCGCTCGCCCAGCATTTTCATCATTGCCGGATTATGACGACCGCCGCCGCTCACAGCCAGACGTTTTGGGCGGTGCGGCAACAGATCCAGCGCTTTGCCCACAGCACTTGCAGTGAAAGCGGTGAGTGTGGCGGCACCGTTTTCAAGCTCCAGCCCGTCAGCCATGCTGGCGCCAAAGTCAAAACGATCCAGCGATTTTGGATAGGGAGCGGTCAGATATTTATGCTCCAGCAATTTGGCAAGACGTGCCTCATCGACCTTGCCTGCAAGCCCCAGAGCACCATCGCGATCCATTTCAGCACCGGTATGCGCCTTGATAAAATCATTCAACGGCGCGTTGGCAGGACCGGTATCAAAAGCCACAACGGCATCTGCACCATCCCACCAGGTCACATTGGCAACGCCGCCCAAATTAAGCACAGCTGTTTCACCGCTGGCATCAGCACCTTTCAGCAATGCCGCATGATAAACAGCTGAAAGCGGTGCGCCCTGACCACCGGCACGCATATCAGCGGTGCGGAAATCATAAACAACTTTAGTGCCCAGCAACTCGCTCATCAAAGCGCCGTCGCCAAGCTGGCGGGTATCACCCAAACGCTCTTTGGTTGGCGCACGATGCAGCACTGTCTGGCCATGAAAACCAACAACGCCGATATCAGCCATGGTCAGACCGCTTTCGGTCACCAGCTCACGAACAGCAGCGGATTGTGCTCTGGTCAGCGCTTCTTCAGCCGTTTTGAAAATTTCCGGTTCTGGTCCGTCAAAACCCCATTTCAGCGCTTGTGCCAAGGTTTCTTCCAACAGATCACGGATTTCCTGCGGATAGGGTTTAAGCGCATATGCACCAAACTCAGTGACGCTCTCGCCATCGGTTTTTAAAAGTGCCACATCCACATTGCCATCAAGAACAGTTCCGGTCATCAGACCAACGGCCCATACAGGTTTCATGTCTTAAATTCCTAGGCTTGAGAGATAAGATCGCCAACAGCTATGCGCAGCGACACGATTTGACTGTCAAAATGACGGGTAGGATGAATGCGATTGGTGAGCAATGTCCATGCCCGACCTTTCTCAAAATCAACCCATAAACCAGTGCCGGTAAAACCGGTATGGCCGATTGTTTCAGCCGAGCAGACAGAGCCGCCCGCCCAGCCTTGATGTGCGCGTTCAAAACCATGCGTACGGCTGGATGATAAAGGCGTGCGCATCCAGTCAATCACCTGTTTGCTGGCACCACTGCCATTCAACAGGCCTTCGCCGAAATTAAGAACCGATGCGGCTGTACCAAAAAGACCCGCATGGCCTGCCCCTTGTAAGGCGCTACAATTATCATCATGCACTTCGCCGCAAAGGATACGGTGGCGCCAAGTGCAATCTTCGGTCGCAGCCGTTTGATCGGCATCCGTGTCCCAAGCAAAACCTTTGCCTGCATCCATTTCACGGATAGTTTTGTGTGCCAGACGCTCAAGCACAAAACCCAGCAAAATGAAATTGATATCGGAATAAACCGGTGCAACGGCTTTCCATTCGCGTTGCATAATGAATGTGCGCAATAAATCCGCGTCGCGGCCATAAGTATAGATTGGTTCTACCGCCGGAAACGGTGTCTGATGCCCCAAACACTGGCGAAATGTTACCTTCCGCTCCCAGGCATTGGCATTATATTGGCGCAAATCCGGCAGGTGGCTTATTAAAGGCGCGTCAAGATCAATAACACTTTGCTCGGCCAGTTCCAGAATGCGCGGCGTGGTGAAAAGCACTTTGGTCAACGATGCCAGATCAAACCATGTGTCTTCACGCATTGCCCGTTCAGACGGCACAATTTGTGCGCGCCCGATTGCCTTGACTTTACGTGTTCCGTCGGCTTCGACCAGACCTAAGACAGCGCCCGGTATGCGACCGGCTTTGACCGCTTCTTCAACAATGCCAGTAGCTTGGGTGAAACCTTCGCTCATTTTATGCCTCTGCCCGTGCCATATGATCGGCACCATAATGCAGCCAATCGGCAGCCGGTGGCTCATAGCCTAAAGGGCGTACCAATGACGGCACCTGACGGGAATCCAACGTGAAATGCTCATTGCGCTTAGAAACACTCGGCACAGCTGAAATCAAACGCTTGGTATAAGAATGTTGCGGCTTGGAAAGCACCGAAGCTGCATCGCCAATTTCAACAAGCTGCCCCGCATAAACAACCGCCACACGGTGGGCAATACGCTCAACCACCGCCATATCATGCGAAACAAAAAGATAAGCAAGGCCATATTCTTTTTGCAAATCGACAAGAAGTTCCAGCACTTTTGCCTGCACCGAGACGTCCAGTGCCGAAACTGCTTCATCAAGCACCAGCACAGACGGATTGAGCATCAGCGCACGCGCAATGCACAAACGCTGGCGCTGACCACCAGAAAACTGATGCGGATAACGCAGCAAACTATCTTCAGGCAAACCAACGCGCTTCAACAGCGCAATCATTTTGGCCTTTACTTCAGCCGTGCGGCTGCCGCCTGCGGCAATGACCGGCTCGGCCAGAATTTCATCAACGCGCAGACGCGGGTTAAGCGACGCATAAGGGTTCTGGAACACCATCTGCACCGGTGCATCCGCATTGCCATGCGCTGACTTCACCACATTGGTTTCAAATGCGCCGCGTGTTGCTTTCACAAGCCCCAAAATGGCGCGGGCTGTGGTGGATTTACCCGAGCCACTTTCACCGACAATTGCCAGAGTTTCACCCGGCATCAGATCAAAATCAACACCATCCACCGCATGAACATTACCGGTTGTACGGGCAAAAAGACCGGATTTGACCGAGAAGCGAACCGTCAGATCGTCCACTTTAAGGGCTGGTTTTTCACCATCTTCTACTGGCGGACGCTGATAATCATGGCGCACCGCTGCACCATTTTCAAAATGCGGCACAGCCTGCAAAAGATGCTGCGTATAAGCATGTTGCGGGCGATCCAGCACATCGGAAATCGTGCCCTGTTCGACCACCTGGCCGGACTGCATCACCATCACCTTGTCGGCAATACCAGCTACAAGACCAATATCATGGGTGATGAAAATCATCCCCATATTGGTTTCACGTTTTAGTTCGCCCAACAAGGCCATAATCTGCGCCTGCACGGTCACATCAAGCGCCGTTGTCGGCTCATCCGCAATCAGCAAACGCGGATTGCAAGCCAGCGCAATGGCAATCATCACACGCTGCAACATACCGCCGGAAAACTGGTTCGGGCTATATTTCAAACGTCGCGCCGCATCCGGAATACGCACACGATCCAGCGCATCCTTTGCCGCCGCATGGGCTTGGCTGCCTGTCAGGCCGCGATGCAGCCGGAAAGATTCCTCAATCTGCGTTCCGATGCTCAAAACAGGATTAAGCGAGGTCATCGGCTCCTGAAAAATCATGCCGATTTCCGCACCGCGGATTGTCGTCAGTTCTTTTTCCTGTGCCGTTGCCAGATCAATGACCGAGCCATCAGCACGCTGGAAAAGCATTGAACCGCCAATAATGCTGCCGCCGCCAAAATCAACCAGACGATTGACCGAAAGCGAAGTGACGGATTTACCTGAGCCACTTTCGCCGACAATCGCCATTGTCTCACCGGCATTCAGATCGAAACTAACACCGCGAACGATCTCATTAGCCTTTGGATCACGGCCAAAACCGACGCGCAGGTCTTTAACGGAAAGAAGAGCGGTCACGATGCGGTCCTCCGCGTCTTAGGATCGAGAATATCGCGAAGCGCATCACCGAGCAGATTGAAACCAAGAATACCGATCATAATGGCCAGCGCCGGGAAAATCAGCAGCCATGGAGCGCTTTCCATCAGGTTGCGCGCATCAGCCAGCATCAGGCCAAGCGATGATGCAGGCGGCTGTGTACCAAGGCCAAGGAAGCTCAGCCCTGCTTCGGTCAGCAATGACCAGGCAAGTGCCAGCGTAATTTGCACCGTCAAGGGTGCAACCAGATTAAGCAGCAAATGGCGTGTTAAGATGTAAAAACGGCTGCTGCCGAAAGTGCGCGCCGCATCGACAAAATCACGCGAACGCAACGACAATGCAGGCCCGCGCACAACACGGGTGAAAATCGGTGTATAAACAATCGCAATCGCAGCAATACTGGTGCCAACACCCGGCCCCACCACAGTGATGATGAGAAGTGCGAGCAAAATTGCCGGAAATGCCAGCAGCACATCCATCACACGCATAACCGCGCCATCCCACCAACGGCCAAACCATGCAGCGGTCAGTCCCAGAACTGTGCCGGCAAGCGTTGCAATGGCAACAGCGGCAAAGCCCACCATAAAGGATTGCGTGATACCCGTCATCAAACGGCTCATCACATCACGGCCGAAAAGATCGGTGCCCATCCAATACGTACTGTTTGGCGCCTGCAAACGGTCGATACGATATTGCATCAGCGGATCATGCGGGGTCAGCCCCACATAGCCCATAACGGCCACGATCAGATAAACAACAATGATAACACCACCGATGCGACCGCTCGGATGGGAGAAAATCGAACGAAGAAGTTGCATCAGCGTTCCTCCATCCGGATACGCGGATCGAGCGCCACATAGGCAAGATCAACAAGCAGATTAACAATCATGAAATTGAAAGCGATAAACAAAACTGCACCTTGCACCATCGCATAATCGCGCTGCAAAATAGCTTCAAGAACCATGCGGCCAAGACCCGGAAGCGCATAAATCTGCTCAACCAAAACCGCGCCGCCCAATAAATAGCCAAATTCCACACCGCACAATGTCACCACTGGTATCAGCGCATTCGGCAGCGCATGACGCCAAATCACTTTGCGTGCCGGCACACCTTTACTGCGCGCTGTACGCACATAATCATCACCAAGCACGTCAAGCATCGCCGAGCGGGAAATACGGGTAACGGAAGCTGCAAATGCAAAGCCAAGCGTCAGTGACGGGAAAATCAACTGACCAAGATTAGCCAGCGGATCAACCCAGATCGTCACATATTCGCCCATGGTCGGCAAAATGCCAAAACCAGCCGAAAGAACATAAATAATCAAAAGACCAAGCACAAAACTTGGTGTTGACTGACCGATCATCGCAAAAATACGCACGATCAGATCAGACGGGCGCTCATTGCGGGTTGCCGCATAGACACCCGCAGGCAAGCCCACAGCCAGCGCCACCACCATCGACATCAATGCCAATTGCAGTGTCAGCGGGAAACGCTCAAGAATAACATCAAGAACCGGCTTACCATAAGTAACCGACAAGCCCATATCGCCTTGCAGCATACCGGTCAGCCAGTGCCAGTATTGTGCCAGCCAGCTGCGATCAAGGCCAAAATATTCTGCCAGCGCCTGACGTTGCTGTGGTGTCAGAAGTCCTGCTTCTGTTCCAAGCATAGCCGTAATGGAATCCCCCGGCACCAAACGGATGGAGATGAAAACAAAAATCGATACTCCGACCATGACCAATGGAAATGTCACTAGCCGCCGTGTCAGGTAACTCATTGTGGCAGACCTTATCAGTGGATAAATCAACCCGTCCGCCAGCATTTGAGCGCGTGCGGACGGGCTTTTTTAAGGATTTAGTTAGCCAGTTTGATCTTGGTCACACCAAAAATTGAGTTGGTGCGGCGTGGTTCAAAACCGGTTACATTCTTCTGGAATGCAGCATAGTTGTATGACGTATAGAGCCAAACCCATGGGGACATTTCAGCAATATGCTTCTCGAATTCCGAGAAAATTGCCTTACGCTTTTCATGGTCTGATTCCGCACGGCCTTCCTGCAACAGGCTGTCCAGCTTATCATCCGAGAACTGTGCAACTTTTTGCAGATTGCCGTTCTTGGTCCAATAGCGGTTATACATGGTGTAAGGATCAGCACTACCGGCATTCAGTGCAACAGCCATGTCAAAATCACCCTTCAGCCAGGTGTCAACATAGACGTTGAGTTCCATCATGCGAATGTCGAGCTTGATGCCAATTTCTGCAAGCTGAGACTGGATAACCTGTGCTTCTGATGCAGCGGTCGGTGGCTCACCGGTTGCAGCAATCACAGTTGCAGAGAAACCATCTTTAAAACCTGCATCAGCCATCAGTTTCTTGGCTTTATCCAGATCTTTTTCATAGCAGAACAAGGATGACGGATCATTCGCAAAAGCTGGCGAGGTCAACGGGCCGGTTACAGCACCTTCACCAAGAGATGCGGTTTCCAGCACATCTTTACGGTCAATCGCGCAAGAAATTGCCTGACGTACGGCCAGCTCTTTCATAGCGGAACGCGACGGGTTCATCTGTAAAACATGGTAAGCAAGACCCGGTGTGCGGTCGAGTGTTACATTCTGCTCGCGTGCGACCATGGTTGCAACCATCGGGTCATTGAGCACAGCAAAGTCAATTTGCTTGGCGCGCAATGCAGCCAGAATTGCTGTTTCATCCGGCAGAACACTGATGTCGATGCCGTCGATTTCAACTTTACCGCCAGCCCAGTCAGGATTGGTTTTCAAAACTTCCTTGGAATTCGGGTTCCAGCTTTCAAGAATGAAAGGGCCCGAGCCAAGTGCCTTGGTGCCAACATTGCCCGCAGCAATTTCACTGGCAGGAACAACAGCAGCATTCACCGAAGCCATTGCGGTGAGCAGTGGTGTGTCAGCTTGCTTCAGCTTGAAAACAACTGTTGCATCATCCGGTGTTTCGATTGCTTCAATCGACTGGAAATTTGCACGTGCAACAGCACCGGTTGCTTCATCCAAAATGCGCTCAAAAGAAGCCTTAACGTCAGCCGCAGTCACAGGAGAACCATTCTGGAACTTGGAAGCTTTATTCAGCTTGAAAGTCAGAACCTTGCCTTCGTCTGAGAATTCCCAGCTTTCAGCAATAGCAGGCGCGATCACCAGATCAGCATCCACACGCACCAGTGGCTCATAAACCAGCTCAAGCAAACGCTGCGATGAGAAAGCCGGCTGCTTATGCGGATCAAGGCCGGTTGCATCCTGCGACCAGGCCATGCGCAATGTCTGCGCCATTGCATCACCGGCCATTACCGGCGAATACATTGCCAAAGCTGCAACGCAGCCCAGCAGTTTCATTTTAAATGATGTTTTCATTCGTGCTCCCCTTAGCGATCCCTATATCCATCGCGGAACTATGCCTGATCTCAAACTGATTTTACATGTATTGCCGGTCTTAAAAAGCCGCTCGCTTCATGCAGTGCGCGGCGAGCTTCTTCAACCCCTGTTTCATTCATTACAACAAGAATCGCAAGCTTGACATCATTGTTTGTCAGACGAAGCGCCTCCTCAGCTGTGCGCTCGTCACATTCGCTTGCCTGCATCACAATACGAACCGCGCGGGCAACCAGTTTTTCATTGGTCGCAGACACGTCAACCATCAGATTTTGATAGCTTTTTCCGATCCGGATCATGCTTGCGGTTGTCAGCATGTTAAGCACTAACTTCTGCGCAGTGCCGGATTTCAAACGCGTTGAACCGGTTAAAACTTCCGGCCCCACAACCGGAGAGATCGCAATATCAGCAAGCGCTGCAATTGTGGATTGCGGGTTGCACGAAAGAGCAACCGTTACCGCACCCAATGATTTGGCATAATTTAACGCACCGATCACATAAGGCGTGCGTCCACTCACCGCGATGCCGACAACCACATCATCAGCGCTCAATTCAATATTGCGCAAATCCGCTTCACCTTGCGAAGCATCATCTTCCGCACCTTCAATCGCGCGCAGCAGTGCCTCATCCCCACCGGCAATCAGGCCAACGACCATGGTTTCCGGCACCCCGAATGTGGGAGGACATTCGGAGGCATCCAAAACACCTAAACGGCCGCTCGTACCGGCACCAATGTAAATGAGACGGGCATTTTTATGAAAAGCAGCAACGATGGCATCAACAGCCTGAGCCACTTCCGGCAGCACTTTTTCGACTGCCAGCGGCACAATCTTGTCATCATCGTTGATTTTACGAACAACAGCGAGGCTGTCGAGCAGATCAATATCCATTGTCCGCGGGTTACGTCCCTCGGATACCAATCCGTCCAGCTCTGACAATAATTCTCGCTTCAACATGCGGATCGCCTTAAAAATCGCATCTGGAATTCATTCGTCCGGCAGAACTTTGAAGGGAGAGCACAAATGCAACACAGCCCTCACCCAATGCCTGCCTTACAGACAGAATCTAAGTTCAAATATTCCAGATGTCAATAAATTATTGGAATTTATTATTCCAATTCACAGCATGTCAGGAATTACTGATTTTTCGCCTCACCTTCCCGTCTGGCCAAAATAATTGCACCCGACACCGCATCACCATCCGCAGGCTTCAAACGACGGCGCACATCAGGCGCAAGCCATGCCAAAAGCGGCGTAGCCAGCCCGCCAAGCAGCGAGACACGCGGCGCACCACGCTCAAACAAAGCGCGCACCAGTGTATCCACATGTCCGGCAGCCCCTTGCACGATACGGCGTGCTGCCCCGTCCCCCTGATCAGCATGGCGCATAACCATCGGCGCAAGGGTGGCATATTCGGTGGCCGCAGCCTGATCCATCCACGCAACCACTTCCATCGGATCATTGCCAAAGCGCTGCATTAATTCAGATAAAAGAGCTGTTTTTTCCAAGCGGCCATCATGCGCACGCAGTGCATGCTGAATGGCCTTCAGCCCCAGATAAGCACCGCTCCCCTCATCTGAAACAGGAAAACCATAGCCGCCAACGCGCAAATCTTCGCCATCAGCAAGGCCAAGTCCGACCGAGCCGGTACCGGCAATCACAATCGCACCGTCACGGCCGGAATGCGCGCCAAGACAGGCCCCTTTGCCATCATTGACAAAAGCAATAGATGCAAACTGATGCGGGATGGCCTGCAAGGCTTGCAATGCGCCCTTGCGACCAAGACCGGCAAGCGCTATACCGACATTGATCTGGTCATATTGAGTGTCACTTAAACCGGCCTCCTCGATCGCTGCCTCACTGGCGCGCATCACCGAGTTCCATGCGGCTTCGATGCCAAGACGTGTTGTCGCCGGCCCTGAAACACCCTGCCCTAAGACATGGCCTTCCGCGTCTTCAATACGCGCACGGCAACCGGTTCCGCCACCATCAACACCAAGAAAATAGGCTGAAATTTGTGACATAATGGCACTTACCCTTTCAGCCGTTCAATATCGGCGCCGCATTGGCGAAGCTTGCGGTCCAGCTGCTCATAGCCACGATCAAGATGATAAACGCGATTAACAATCGTTTCGCCTTCAGCCACCAGAGCCGCCAAAATCAACGAAACTGACGCACGCAAATCGGTTGCCATCACCTCTGTGCCATATAGTTTTCTACCACCGCGCACCAAAGCCGAGGTGCCTTTCAGCGTAATATCCGCGCCCAATCTGCAAAGTTCCGGCACATGCATAAAGCGACTTTCAAACACCGTCTCACGTATAAGCGACGCCCCGTTGGCACAGGTTGCCAGCGCCATAATCTGCGCCTGCAAATCGGTCGGGAAACCCGGATAGGGCTCCGTTGTAAGATCAACCGGCCGCAATGCACCATCGCGTGAGATGACAATGCCCCGATCACTTGGCCAGACATTCACACCCATCATTTCTAAAATTTGCACCGCAGATGCCAGATGCTCAAGCCGGGCATTGGTCAATTCCAGCTGCCCGCCGGTAATCGCTGCCGCGACCGCATAAGTCCCCGCTTCAATGCGATCAGGAATACTGTGATGACTGGCTGCACGCCATAGTGTTTCGCCATTAATCAAAATGCGATGTGTGCCAGCC
>JAEWHQ010000120.1 GCA_023387715.1 Pseudomonadota bacterium
TCGCTACCCAGCTGCCCACTTGGGAAAACCAACAAGTTAACACGGCCATCGGTTTTTTCATTCAGCGTTTTGGCCATTTCAACCGCCTGCACACTCCACTGGTGTGACGGTGGTGTAATCAAACCAATGCGATAATCGGCAGCATTGGCAAGCGAGCCAAGCGCAACAGTGGCTGTTAAGGTTGCAAGCGTGAATTTCAATAATGACTTCATCTGATTTCCTCCCAGATAATATATGTTGATGCGGTTTTGCGCATCAGAACCCTTAATGTTTGCGCTGGAGTGATTGCTGCTTTTCAATCATCGCAACCACCTGCTCATCACGGCGCGCCGCCATAGCCGAAGATGTTTCTTCTCCGGCAGCCGCATCCATGCCTTTAATAAGCACTTGTTTCACTTCATCGCTGAGTTCAGGTGTGCCCAGATCACTCCACCATTTTTCAACTTCAGTGCCTAAATCATCGAGAAATTTGGCCAGCCCCTGATCGGCACCAGCCAGATGGAAAATCGCTGTCGGCCCCAAAATGCTCCAACGTGCGCCCAAGCCTTGCGTGACCGCCTTTTCAATATCGCCAACGCTGGCATAGCCTTGCGACGCAAGGTGAACAGCTTCACGCCAAAGGGCGGCCTGCAAGCGGTTGACCAGATGGCCTGAGGCCTCCTTTTGCAAACGCAGCACCGATTTGCCGAGGCCCCGATAAATGCCTTCTGCACGATCCAATGCTTGTGGTGCTGTTTGCGCACCGCCACAAATTTCCACCAGTGGCATCAGATAAGGCGGGTTGCAGGGATGTCCGATCAGCAAACGCTGCGGCACACGCATTACCGCCTGCATCTGGCTCGGGCTCAAGCCTGAGGAACTGGATGCAATCAGCACATCATCGGCAATCTTGTCTTCAATACGCGCCAAAATTTCCAATTTCAGCGGCAGTCGTTCAGGCAGTGCTTCCTGAATGAACTGCGTATCTGCCAAGGCAACATCTAAATCATCGGTCCATGACGGAGGCTGCGGAGCCTCCACACAAACACCGATACGCTGCAAAACCGGCAATGCCTGCTGCCAGACATCGGCCAAACGCTTGTCCGACGCCGGATTAAGATCATAGACCTTAACCTGATGTCCGGCAGCGGCAAAAGTTGCAGCCCAGCCAGCACCAATAGTGCCGCAACCAATCACGGTGATGTTCATCACTTTATGGGCTGCTGTGTTTTGTTGAACAGTCATGGTGATGTCCTCAAACCAATTTCAACAAAACAGGGAAGAAGACTATTGCGAGAATCACAGCCATAGTTGCCATCAGGAATGGCATCGTCATCAAGGCAATGCGTTCTGCCTTCACACCTGTCATCAAAGCGGCGGTAAACAAGCCGGTGCCAACTGGTGGTGTCAGAAGGCCAACAACAAGTGTCAAACAAACGATCATGCCGAAGTGGAACGGATCAACACCATAAACATTTGTCGCAACCGGCAGCAATACCGGAACAACCAGAATGATTGCAGGGATCGGGTCAGTGAACATGCCAAGCACCAAAAGCAGTGCAACAACCAGCAACAAGAAAACGGTTGGCGATTCTGTCAGTGACTGCAAGAAAACAGCAACTGTTGCAGGCAGATTTTCAAAGGTAATAACCCATGAGAAAACCTGTGCAGCCGCAATCAGGAACAACACCACCGCCGCACCGCGTGCAGCACGCACAAATGCCGGCGCAAGGTGAGAAAATTCCAATTCACCATAAACAAAGCGGCCAACCAAAACAGAAGCGACAATAGCAAGTACGGCCGATTCAGTTGGTGTTGCGATACCGCCCAAAATGGTGCCGATAATCGTTACCGGAATAATCACCGCCGGCAGTGCATCACACAGTGCTTTAAAGCGTTGCGACCAGTTATAACGCTCACCTTCAGGGAAGTTATAAATGCGGCCGAGAATTGCAATCACAACAAAGAACGACACGGCCATCATCAGGCCCGGTACAACGCCAGCTACGAACAGATCACCAATCGAAATCTGCGCAACCACACCATAAATAATAAACAGCATGGACGGTGGAATAACGGGTGCCAGCAAGCCACCGGCTGCGGTAATTGCCGCAGAAATATCACGCGGATAACCGGCACGATCCATTTCCGGCACAGCCATGCGCGACATTACAGTAATCTGCGCCACGGTTGAACCCAAAATCGATGCCATCATCACGTTAGCGAGCAGGTTTACATAAGCCAGACCACCGCGAACCGAACCGATAATGGACATAGCAAGTCCCATGAGACGGCGCCCAATGCCGCCCTCATTCATCAACTCACCCAGCAAAATGAAAAGTGGCAGCGCCAGCAAACCGTAGCTTTCCAAGCCGCCAAACAACTGCTGCGGCAGTGATGCCAGCAACACAGTATTGCCGCTGGAAAGAATGTAAATAATCGCCACGGCCAGCAAAATAAATGCAATTGGCAGACCGGCAATAACAAGACCAACAAAACTCAATCCGGCGATCATTTTACCACCTCCGCTCCGGCTGATTCAAAAAATGTGCGAACACTGTCGACCAGGTTTTTGACACTATGAATGGTGACAAAAACACAGAAAACAGGGAGGATCAGCCAGAACCAAAACTTGCGAACGCCGAGCGTTGTCGTTGGTTCATCATAGATAAAGTTGAAAGTTTTCGCGCCGATCTCACTCAGAGAATCAGCCTGCAAAACGGCAATCGGATCAAACCACTGCCAAACAAAGACAGCCAGAACCACAAACAGGAACAGCATCATCGCATCGATCACGGCAAGCATGAACATATGCGCACGGATCGGCAGAAAGTCGATGCAAACAGTCACAGCAATATGCTGGCGATAATGAATTGCGAGCGACGCTCCTAAGAAACCCATCCAGACCATGGCATAAATTGCCAGCTCATCAACCCAGAACAACGGCATGCCAAAGGTACGCGTTGCAACATTTATAAGCAGCAAAATGACAATTGCCAGTGCCAAAAGCCCTGCGACGAGCGTTTCAGCGCGCGCAATCAGTCCGTCAATCAACGATAAGAAACCGGTAAAACCATTCGTGCGCACGACCTGCTCCATCGAAGCAGTTCCATCCTCATGCGCCTGACCCAAGCGGGTATTCATACTCGTCTCCTCCCAAAGAGATACTCCCTTTAAGAAATATCGATTTTCCTACCAAGTCAACAATAAAATCGATATTTTATGTTTTATCAATAATATTTAGAATATTGATTTTTTGAATGTGCCTCGCTAATCTCCGGTCAGGAGCCTGATTATGTTAGACAAACAACTTTCATCCCCTGAAAAGACAAACTCTGAAAAAGCCTATCGCCAATTGCGCGAAGACATTGTGTTTGGTGCTTTTTTACCGAATGAAAAACTGAAGATCGAAACCTTGCGTGAGAAGTACGGTCTTGGTGCCGGCCCTCTGCGTGAAGCCTTGGCTCGCCTCTCCAGTGAACATCTTGTGGTGCTGGAAGGACAACGCGGTTTTACGGTTGCTCCTATGTCGGCAGAAGATGCTTATGACATTGGTGAAACGCGCACATTGCTTGAAATTGAAGCGCTGCGGCAATCTTTTTTGCACGGCGATGAAGACTGGGAAACGCAATTGGTTGCGGCCTATCACCGGCTTGAGCGCGCAGAGCAAAAGGTCATTCAGGGCGAAACTGATTTTATTGAGTGGGAAAGCCGTAACGCGATTTTCCATGAAACGATGGTTGCCGCCTGCCCGTCTCAATGGGTAATGCGCATGCGCCAGCAAATCTATGAGCAGCACCAGCGCTACCGTCATCTTTCGCGCAAACAATCTGTTGGCGTGCGCGACATTGCCTCAGAACATAAAGCTCTGTTTGATGCAGCATTTGATCGTGACATTCAGGGCGCGACCGAGATTATTCGCAACCATATTGCCCGCACAACACAAACCGTTTTGCAAACATTAAAAGCACTATAACAAAGAGCCTGAGTATCACAGGCCGAACAAACCGCCGGTGATACTCATATTTTCACTTTAAAACTTACGCTTCGTTCAGCGTGTTCAAAGCGGCTGTGACCAAGAAAGAACTGCCATAAGGAATGGCTGCATCGTTGAAGTCATAAGCAGCATTATGCAATGATGCCGTGCTACCATTGCCCATCAGCATATAAGCGCCCGGAACCTCTTGCAGCATGAAGGCAAAGTCTTCACTGGCAAGGATTGGTGTGCAATCGCCATTGACCTGACTTTCAGGCACGATAGAGCGTGCGACATCAGCAATATATGCTGCATTGGCAGGCGTATTATCCAAGACCGGATAACCGGTTTTGATGTTAAGCTCAGCCGTTGCACCATGCAGTGCCGCACTATGCTCAACCACTTGGCGTAAGCGCTCTTTCATCATCGCACGGGCTTTTTCATTCAATGTACGGATCGTACCGGACATTGTCGCCACTGGCGGGATGGTGTTGTAGCTGTCGCCTGCTTCCAGTCGGGTGACAGAAAGCGCTGCTGAATCAAATGGCGACAAATTACGCGCAACAATTGCCTGTGCCGCACTCAAAATAGACGACGCCACCATCAGCGGATCAATGGCTGTTTGCGGTGCAGCCGCATGGCCGCCCTTACCGTGAATGGTAATGTCGAACTCATCAGAAGAGGCAAGCATTGGCCCTTTACGGCAAATGAAATGTCCAATTTCAATGCCGGGCTGATTGTGCAGACCATAGACGGCATCAACCGGCCATTTTTTAAACAGGCCTTCGTCAATCATCGCTTTGCCACCGGCACCCGTTTCTTCGGCTGGCTGGAAGATCAGGACAACTGAACCGGCAAAGTCGCGGTTTTCACACAAATAACGCGCCGCACCAAGCAGCATGGCAGTGTGGCCGTCATGGCCACACGCATGCATCAGGCCTTCATGCTTGGAAGCATAGGCAAGATTGGTTTGCTCCGGAATTGGCAAAGCATCCATATCAGCGCGAAGACCCACCCGCCTGGAGCCCTCACGCGCCCCTTTGATAACCGCAACAATACCCGACTGAGCGATATTTTCAGTGATTTCATCAACGCCGAATTCACGTAGTTTCTCAGCCACAAACCGGCTGGTTTTTGGCAGATCATAAAGAAGCTCCGGCATGGCATGCAGGCTGCGGCGCCATGCAGTTACTTCGTCATGAATGGAATTAAAGTACTCAAGTACAGTCATAAGAAAAGACACCTACAGATCAGAATAAGATGGATGGCAGCCACAGGGACAGAATTGGGAAGAGAGTGAGCACTGCCAAACGGAACAAGTCGGAAATCCAGAAAGGTGTCACGCCGCGATAGATGGTCGAGATCGACAGATCCGGCTGGTTGGAGCGCAGCACGAAAATATTGATACCGATTGGCGGGGTGATGAAGCTGATTTCAGAAACAACCACCACAATGATACCAAACCAAACCGGATGGAAGCCGAGGCTGATAACCAATGGTGCAAAGATCGGCACAGTCAGCATCACCATAGCCATGCTGTCCATGATGCAACCGAGCAGAAGATAGATGATAATGATACCGAAAATAATCATCATCGGTGAAGCATTAATACCGGTGAGGAAGCTTAAGATATCTTCGGCAAAACCTGAAACAGTGACGACGTGGGAGAAGTAGAGCGCACCGATCAGGATGAAGAACAGCGATGCACTGACAAGCACTGTTTCAATCAGTACTTCTTTCAGATCATTCAGATTGAATTTACCGCGACCAAAAGCAATTGCGAGCGAGGCAATCGCACCAATACCGGCAGATTCTGTCGGGGTGAAATAACCGGCATAAATACCGCCGATCACCACAACAAACAGCAAGACAGGCAGGAAAATACCACGGGTGGATTTGATACGTTCCGACCATGTAAAGCGCTCGGCAGCAGGCCCCAATGACGGCTTGTACCAAACCATGATTTTAACGGCGAGCAGGTAAAAACCGATACCGACAAGACCCGGAATGAAACCGGCTGCAAAAAGCTGGCCAATACTGGTTTCGGTCAACAGACCATAAAGAATGAGCAATACAGAAGGCGGGATGAGCGCACCCAACGTACCACCACCGGCAATCGCACCAGCGGCCAGTTCGTCAGAATAATTGTGACGACGCATAGCAGGCAGCGCAACTTTGGAGATGGTTGCAACTGTTGCCAGTGACGAGCCGCAAATCGCACTGAAAATGCCGCAGCTCATAACGGTTGCCATTGCCAGACCACCTGGGCGGTGCGCTACAAATTTGTTGGCGCAGTCATAAAGCTCGCGCGAAATATCAGCGCGATTGATGACATTGCCCATCAAAAGAAATAGCGGAATAACCGACAATTCAAAGGAAACGACAGTTTCCATGGTTGTGGAGCCAAGAAGGCCAAGCGCCAGATCCATATCGCGCAAATATGCAAGGCCGAGAATACCGACCAGCAACATGGCAAAGCCCACAGGGATGCGTAAAAATACCAGCCCGACAACGATAAAACATGCAATCAGCGTGACTGTCATGGTTTTTCCTTTCCGCGAAGATCACTGATTGCCAGCCCGAAATGAATGAGGGCTGTGATAAAACTCGTGACAGAGCACAGGCCTGCAACCGGCCAGATAGGAATTGAAATATCCTGCGACACACGATCAAACTCGTATGCTTCCCAGGCGTAAACGCCGATCCACCAGCACAAAAGCAGCATGCAGAAGCCGCAGATGACTTCGATAATGATATCGCGGATACGGCGCGCGCGCGGTGAATAAAGCGGATCCAGAAGATCAACGACAATATGACCGCGTGAACGGGCGATAAATGGCGCCGAGGTGAAAACCACGATAGCCACAAGGTAGGAAATAATATCAAAGGAACCGGGCAAAGGTGCGGTAAACACGTTACGGCCGGTTACGTCAATGAATGTCAGCAAACCCAAAATCAGCAGCAAAAAGGCCGGAACAACCGCCAGTTTTGCAAAGAGTGTTTTCATAGACATGAGACAGCTCCGCAGAAGACATGCAGGAAGAAAAATCTTCCCGCATATCCCACATTTATTTTTTCAATGAGAATAAGAGTGCCAAGAAAGAGGAGCGGCTAATCAGCTTTTCTCTTTTTCCAACCGTTCGATTTCAGCAAAGAAGAAATCCATAACTTCCTGCGGATTTTCGATACCGGCAGCTTTTGCACTTTCCATCCAGACGGCCTGCTGCTCCTGCTTGACCTTTTCGATCAGCGCCAGCAATTCAGGGGTCGGCTCAACAAAGTTCATACCATTGTCGGCGGCTTCTTTTTTGCCAACCGAGCTGGAATGATCCCAATCCTGACCAGCCGCGCGCGACAATTCAACACCAGAAATCTTGATAATCGCTTCACGATCTTCCTGCGAAAGCTGGTCGAATTTCTTCTTATTCATGGCGATATAGAAACTACCATTATAAGCGCCACCTTTGATTTCTGTCTGATATTTAAGAACTTCAAACAGCTTAAAGCCACCAAGAGCCTCTGTATTGGAGAATGTGCCATCGACAACGCCAGTGGAAAGCAGCTCATAGGACTTTGACTGCGGTGCAGAAATGGAAACAGCGCCAGCTGCGTCAAGCAACGCTGTTTGTACAGGGCCGCCGGCACGCACTTTCTTGCCCTTAAGATCGTCAGGGCTTAAAATAGCTTTATCGCGCATATTGATCTGTCCCGGATCAAGCTGCATCATGCCCAAGATCTCAACACCATCAAGCGACTTCAATGTGCCGCGCATATATTTATCAAAAGTGTTCCATGCCGCAACCGAGCTTACTTCTGACGAAGAACTGAGCAGTGGCAATTCAAACAATGTGAAAACAGCAAAGCGCTTTGGCTCATAGGTGAAGTTACCCCAGGTAATATCCGCCATACCCTTACGAGCCAGTTCAAAATGTTCTGCTGGGGCGCCGAGTGCTTTACTTAAGAAATTGAGCGCCACACGGCCATCGGTCGCTTCGCTCACTCTTTCTGCATAAGGCTGCAAAATGCCTGCATTGATGTGATGCGTCATCGGCAACCAGCTGGAAACCGTCAGTTCGGTTTTATCCGCCAGCGCAACAGTGGATGACAATGCAAGACCAATAGCCGCAAATAAAGTTTTAGACAGTAGTTTGTTCATATAACTTACCCTCCCAAGGTAACTTTACCATAGAGCATATTTAATAATATAAAAAATGCATTTTCTATTATATTAAGTTCATTAAATGATCTTTCTGGGAGGAAAAATGTTTAAATCCGTCAGCATTCGGCAACTCGAATATATCCGTCATGTCGCCAATATCGGCTCCATCACGCAAACAGCGCAGCTGATCAACATTTCCCCCTCCTCCATCCGTGAAGCAATCACCATTGCTGAAACCGAACTGGGTGTGCGACTTTTTTTTCGGACACCGGCGAAAGGCGTATCACTGACCACTGAAGGCCAGCGTTTCCTGCTTTTGGCCGAGCCTCTCTTTGAAGCAAAAGCACAATTTGAACATCAGGTTGCAGGTATCGCCAAACAAAATGAGCAGGAGCTCACCATTGGTGTAATCGGCAATGTAGGCGCAATGGTAGTGCCGGAACTGATTAAAAATTTTAGCGAAACGATCCCATCTTCCCGCTTTAATATTGTGGAGCTCGAATCGTCCAATCTGGTGGAATCAGTACGCACCGGAAAGCTCATTGCGGGTTTTGGCCTTAACGATTTCCTGCATCCGTCGCTCAAATTTGTCGAACTTTTCCTCACCCAAGTGCATATTGCCATCAATACAGCGCATCCATTAGCGCAAAAAGAAGAGCTGGAATTGTCCGAAATGGCCAATGAGCCGTTTATTTTTCCAAATTTTGGTGGTGCCAGTTCTTATTATAGCGGTCTTTTTGACCATCATAATATCCGCCCCAATACACGCTATATGGTCAATTCCACCGAAATGGCGCGGCGTTTGATTGAAGAAGGCTTAGGCTATTCTACCTTCAATGCACGCCCTTCCATCCACCGGCATAATCCTGAACCGATGATCAAACGTATTCCGTTGAAGACTGATTATTGGAGCCCGACATTCGGCATGTTCTATTTATTGAGCTCTACCTTTTCCAATGCTTTGAACAATATTGAAAAAGCCGCACGCGCCACATGGCGTCAATCGAAATAGAAAATTGAGGATAAATCACGCAGGCTCAATGAGTTTTTCAGCAGCCTGCAAATCCACTGATACCAATTGGCTGACACCCTGCTCAGCCATGGTGACACCATAAAGGCGGTTCATCCGCGCCATGGTAATCGGATTATGCGTGATGACCACAAAACGCGTTTGCGTGGAGGCGGCCATCTCATCCATCAAATTGCAATAACGCTCGACATTATGATCATCCAGCGGTGCATCCACCTCGTCCAGCA
>JAEWHQ010000150.1 GCA_023387715.1 Pseudomonadota bacterium
TGAAAATATCAGTGTGTTATATGCAGGGCGCGTGGTTGAAGAGGGGGCGACCAAAACAGTTTTAAGTGCACCACGACATCCTTATACTAAAGGTTTGCTGGCATCTTTGCCTAAGCTTTCAACAGAAAGAAACAGGCTATCACCTATTCCTGGGCGCTTGCCCGATTTACGACATCAGCCGGTTGGATGTGTTTTTGAGCCACGGTGCCATTTCGCAGAAAACAGCTGTAAGAAACCACAATCATTGATTTCGCAGGACAATGGTACGAATAGTCGTTGCTGGAAATCTGCTGTTTTAAGCAAAACGCCGTGGAGTGAAGAGGTTGGGGCTGAAATCAAGCGGCGTAATTATGCAGAACTGGCTGAAAAGAGCTTATTGATTAATGCTCAGAGTGTTGAAAAAACATTTACGACAGGTGGTTTTTTTGATGGCCTATCCCTAAAAAAGGGTGGTTTGTTCCCTAAAATTGTCCGTGAGCCTAGAGTTGTACGCGCGGTTGATAGGATATCCTTGCAAATTTATCCTGGTGAGATTGTTGGCCTCGTAGGTGAAAGTGGTTCAGGTAAAACGACTTTAGGTCGTTGTCTGATTGATTTGATCTCACCCACCAGTGGAAGTGTAACAATTAATGGTGAAAACCTGCTGCATGCAGAAGCGCAACGGAAAAAAGAACTACTCCGTGAAGCACAGATCATTTTTCAAAATCCGGATTCATCACTTAATCCACGACGCAATGTTCGTGAACTGATTGGTCGTCCGCTGGAATTGATTGGTGTTACCGGAACTGCCCAGCAAAAACGTGTCGATGAATTATTAGACTTAGTGCGCCTTGATAAAAGCTATGCAGAGCGATTTCCTCATCAAATGAGCGGAGGGGAAAAACAACGTATTGGCATCGCCAGAGCTTTGGCAACAAACCCTAAATTTATTGTTTGCGATGAAGCGGTTTCGGCTCTTGATGTCTCTGTTCAGGCATCAGTTCTTAATCTTTTACTTGATCTTCGTGATGAGTTGCAAATCGCATATTTATTCATCACGCATGATCTTTCTGTTGTGTCTTATATCGCTGATCGGATTTGTGTCATGCGACATGGACAGATTGTGGAGGAGGGAGCAACCGAAGCCTTGCTGACTTCAGCGCAACATCCTTACACGCAAAAACTCTTAAGCGCGGTTCCTCATGTCATTCAAGGTCAGGGTTTAGCATGAATACACTTGAACATCTTGAGAGACTGATTGCTTTTGATACAATCAGTCATAAATCCAATTTAGCTCTGATTTCTTATGTCGAAGATTTGCTACGACGCAAGAATATCCATTTTGAACGATTTATGGATGAAACTGGTGAGAAAGCCAATCTTTTTGCCACTATTGGTCCAGTTGACAGGGAAGGGGTTATTTTATCAGCTCATAGTGACGTTGTTCCTGTAGAGGGACAAAATTGGAACCGTAACCCGTTCAAACTCACCCGAGAAAATGATCGTTTTTTTGGACGTGGCACGACGGATATGAAAGGTTTTCTTGCGTCTTGTCTGGCTTTGATCGAACGCATTAATCCGGAAAATCTGACTATTCCGATACATTTGGCGCTAAGTCATGATGAGGAGACAGGCTGTGTTGGTGCGCGTACATTGGTGCAAGCACTGAAAAAGCAAGGCTTGCGTGCACGGTTTTGCATTGTCGGTGAACCAACATCCATGGATGTAGCGATTGGCCATAAAGGGAGGCTGGGTGCAAAAGCAAAGTTTCAAGGTGTTGGAGGCCATTCAGCAATGGCGCCGCATTTTTTAAACCCAATCTACATGGCTGGAGAATTCATTGATATCTTGCGTCAGACGCAGGCACAAATTGTCGGCGAAAAAGCGCGGGATCACCTTTATGAAATTCCTTATACGACCTTACATATAGGTACAATTTCATCCGGCGTTGCTACCAATGTTGTGCCTCGTCATTGTCTGATGGATTTTGAAATCCGCAATATCTCTCAAAATGACGCAGATAGTATTCTGCAAGACATGATGAAGCAGTATCAGACTCTGCTGAATATGTATCGTGAGAAATTTGCTGATGCAGATTTAGAGGTTTCTATCGTTAGCCAGTATCCAGGCTTTGAAACAGAACAAGACCATGACGTCGTTAAAATGATGCTGAAAATGGCAGGCGACACCAAGGTTACCAAAGTTCCTTATGGCACCGAGGCTGGCTTATTCGCCCATTATCTGAATGTTCCAACGGTTGTTTGCGGGCCAGGATCAATGGATCAAGGGCACACTCCGGATGAATTTATTGAACTGGAACAGCTTATTCGCTGTGATGAAATGCTTGAGCGTTTACATCTTAGCATCAGTCGAGTGTAATTAGTATGGCGAGTTTTCCGATGCAACATATAGCAGCTTCTTCTTATCAGTCGGTTCCATGGAAAAATGGTTCTGGAATGCTGGAGATTATTGCGTCTTCAGAGACTTTTGAAACTGAAGGTGATCGTTGGAATAATCTGGATTGGCAGATCAGTACGACACCATTAGTTGATGGAACAAAGTTTTCATATTTGGAAAACTATGATCGATGGCAGATGGTGATTGAGGGAGATGGATTATATCTTGATACACCTTCGGGTGTTGTTGACCTATCCCAACCTTATGAAACGGTATTTTATCAAGGTGAGCTGCCTATTGTAACCCGCTTAACGAACGGTGGCGTCAGAGTTTTTAACTTGATGACTAGGCGCGGTAAATTTGGCGGGAATATGGAGTTTTTTAAAGCAGGGACGCATTTGTCTTTAAGAAATGGCATCCATATTATTTATGCGTTGGAAGATTGCAGCATAGGTCGCCATAATGCTGATGATGTTAAGTTTCTGAAACATGACTCTATACAACTGCAGACGAGCGAGTTGTCTGATGTCATAATGAAACTTGGCAGTGCTGTTATTTGTTCGCTTTATCCAATGGCGCATATAAACAACGTTTTTTAATACTGAGTATATTTATTTGACTACCAAGAATGTGGGGCCTATGTGCACCCACATTCTTGAGTTATGTGACAGCAACGAAACTTTAGACTGGTACTTCTACATCAAGAAACGGAGCATATTGCTGAGCTCCAAAGATATCCGGATCACCAGGACTACCGCTTGGACGTATGCGTGAAATTGTGAATTTGATGGCAAATGCCGGATCATATTCAACAAAATCTGTCAGACGCTTTTCCGGCAGACCCAAAATAGCGCATACGCGTTCACGCGAAAGCACTCCTGATTTTTTTACCCGATTATATGTTTCCTGTTCACGGAAGATAATGTCAAAGGTGATTTTGTCAGTTCCGGCATTTTTGCTGCGAATGGTTTTCGCAAGTTCTGATAGTTTAGTGGTTGTCATTTTACCTGCACCTAACCTTGAGAAATAATTTCACTATGGGTCGGAAAGAGTTCAAGCGGATCATCAACGGCCATTGTGTGATTAAGTGTCCAGACATAACCAGCACTGGCACGCATGACTTCATCAAGGATGAAGGAGACCCCGCCCGCAGTTCCTTTGACTTCCGGTAAACGGGCGTAAAATAGTTGTCTTGTGCCGGTAATGGTTACTTCTTCGGCCATTTCAGCTGTTGGTGCGATGCCTTGAACGACAATCATCAGCTCGTGGGCAGGATTGTTTTTGTTAGGCTCCATATCTCCCATAATACCATTGCGACCAAAGACATTATAGTGGAGTTCCCAGCCATCATCGCCGAAACGTTCACGTACCTGATTGCGAGCCCATTCGATGACCTTGTCGACATTGGCAATTGTGTAAGGGTCACGAATACCGGCCATGCCGACATAACGCTCGCCGATTTTGCCTGAGCCTTCAAGTTTGACGCGAAACTCTTCTGCGGGCACGAATTTCATGCCGGTCACGCGTGTGGTTTTCTCTGAAACCTGTTCGTAACGGCAATCAGTCATATCAAGGAGGCCACCAGCAACATACTCATGAAACGGGTTTGCACGTTCATACATGGCATGGCCTGCAACCGATGCAATTGTGCAGCGTTGTTCAGGGCTCATGGCAGTTACTTCAACATAATCATCGGTGATTTCACCCATGACAGTTTCTTTGGCACCATAAGGTTCTGCGCAGAAAGATGCACATTCTAACACTTTGCCAAGATAATAAGACTGGGCTTCAGGATAGCCTTTAGCTAAGGCGCCTGCGGCAAACAAAGCGCTGTCGGAAGACCTCCCGCCGATGATGACGTCGCAGCCCTCATCAAGTAATTTCTTAAACGGATGAATGCCTGCCATTGCAACGACACGCTCTGTGGCATCAAGTGTTTTTTCATCAAGATCAGCGCGTTCATCCAGCCCGCGTACAGCAGAACCATTGCGGATTTTTTGGCGGATCAGCTCTTTATCGACTTCTGAATAGAACCAGCCAAGTTTGAAATCGGCAAGCTTGTGTTTCTTGGCTAAATCACGAATGATGCTGACATACATATCCACGCGGCTATTGCTGCCGGTGTCGCCAGCCGAGCCAATGATCATGGGTACTTTTTTATCTCGCGCTGCCAGTAACATGATTTCAAGGTCATGTTCTTGCCATGCCCGCGGGCTTGCGCATGTATCACTGCCAAGGGGACCTGGGCCGATATCGTCACTGCCTGAATCCGCAGCGATCACATCCGGATTAATCTCTACACCGAGTTTAAAACTGTCCGGTTTCAGTGGCGCAAAACCCAAGTGGCCATTAGGACATATGAATTTCATTGATTGCATGCCAAGTTCTCCAACATTAACGATCTGCCGAATGGCTAATGAGAACCAAGCACTTTCCGTGCCAAATGAATGGAATTGGATTTTTTATTGTGAAAAATTGCTGATTGGATCGATTTTTAATATGTAAAGCATTGATATTTAAAATGAAATTTATATTTTGAATTGTGGGTGTATAGACGCGTCAAATGCCCTGAGTAATTATAAATGATGGATAATTGAGTATTGGAATAGACCATGCGTGAATTACGTGTGCGGCGTGAAAAACACGCAAATCTCAGGCTGAAATATTTAGTTTCATCATGTGATGGCGAAGAGCATGGCGGCTGATATCCAGTTCTGTCGCAGCTTGACCAATATTGCCTTGGGCTTTTGATAGTGCGCGTTCAATCAGTGATTTTTGAAACTGTTGTGTTGCAATGTGAAAATTGGTTTCTACATTTTCAGTGCTACCCGCACTGGATTGAGGTATGCTGACATGCCTCGGATTGCGCGCACCACGGATAATACGGTCAGGTAAATGCTTTAAAAGGATTTCGTTTTCATCTTCGAGAATGAAAATACGTTCTAAAAGATTTTCCAGCTCCCGCACATTACCCGGCCATGGGTAATTTCTAAAAACTTGTGCAACTTCCTCTGAAATGCCGGTAATATTGCGCTTGTAGCGTTCATTTAATTGTTTGAGAAAGTGCTGTGTGAGGATCAAAACATCGTCATCACGTTCCCGCAAGGGGGGAATATTGATCGCTATCACTTGAAGGCGATAATAGAGATCTTCACGAAAGCGCCCTCCATCCACTTCGGCTAGTAGTATTTTATTGGTTGCGGTGATGAAGCGTACATCGACATCGATGGGCTGAACGGCTCCCACACGACGAAAGCGCTGTGTGTCTAAAAGGCTTAACAATTTTGCTTGCAGGACAAGATCCATTTCCCGAATTTCATCAAGGAATATGGAGCCTTGATTGGCTGTTTCGACAAGGCCGGTTTTTTTCGCTGTGGCACCGGTAAATGCGCCGCGTTCATAACCAAAAAGCTCTGATTCAAGTAAATTATCCGGAATGGCCGCACAATTAACGTCAACAAATTCATGTGCAGCGCGCGACGATTGCTGATGAAGCATCCGTGCCACCAGCCCCTTACCGGTTCCGGTTTCGCCGTAAATAAGAATTGTCCGTGTGGGGCTTTTGGCAACGCGCGTTATCAGGCGACGTGTGGCTTCAATTGAGTGATGTTCACCAATGAGCTGTCCTTGATAACTGGCCACGCCGCTGCCCTTTGCTTCCATTGTGTCAGCGCTCCTTTACAGTCAAATGCTTTTGCGAATGACCATTAAGAGCATAGTGATACCATGGACTTATACATGGATTGGGGCCACTGAAATATAGCTCGCATCGTTTCACATCATATATCGCTGAGGATATGGTTAAAGATCCGTGCCCCTCGGGGTGCTGGCAAAGCGAGCCATAAATTTCTGTATCTTTATGAGACTTCATCAAGGCAATTGCTTGTTCTATCGACCAGTCACCATGCGGTATGCGGTTTTTTAAAACTGCAAAGCGCTCAAGTGAGCTTTTTGAAATTGAATCTCCGTCAGTCGGGTAAGTTTGCTGATGCAATTCTTCACTGATGAAATGATTACTGCGCCAGACCCGCGGAGCGGTTTCAATGCTGATTTGATGGTGACCAAGTTCAACTGCGGCAATAGTGCCCGTTACGTCGGCCATGACCAAAGTACCACCGCCGGCATGAGTACGAGTGCGTATGAAAGTAATGGCTTCGTCAACCGTGTGGCATTGTGCCAGCAGGCGTGTCATTAGAAAATAACGCAACCAGCCGATACCGTGGTCACGGCTACCAACTTGTGTATCGACTAAAGCCAGGCCTGAGGCATTCATGCCGCTGGAATAAGCGCCAGGACTGCCAAGACTGCCGACACACAGAACGGAGCCGGTTTTGATATCATCGCCCTGATGTGAAAATACACGCTGGATTGCGGTGTGTGATCCGGCAAAATCACGGTTTTTGACAACCAAAGGGCCTTGAGCACTGTGATTGACTGCCCATGCGCTGCAACCGTCAGGGTCAATGCCTCCGCATCTTTTATGATCCCTGAGGACGGCAAGATGAAGGTGCTCAAAAAGCAGACTTTCTTCCAGTCCGAAACCTTGCGCGATGCCTTTTAATTCTTCTAAAGATTCCGGGTCGTGTATTTCAGCAAATTGCCGTTGAGCTTGCAGGTAAACTTCCCCCGCATTATCCAGTAAGCCTTCTGCGCGTGCCTGTTGCACGCGTTGCAGTGTTGCATCGCGCACAGCTTGAACAGTATCGAGATTACGTTTTTGCTGTTGTAAACCACGCTCAAATGGCGAGCCTGAAAGACTGATTGGGTCACGCTGCTTAAACAAGGTTTTGATCCTCCAAGTGACAAGCGGTTTGGTGATTGGGTGCCACTTTTACAGTTTGCGGTGCAATTTTGCTGCATTCAGGCATGGCAAAAGGGCAGCGTGTATGAAATTTACAGCCCGATGGCGGATTGAGCGGTGAGGGTAGATCGCCGGATAGACGAATGCGTTGCTTGCGCTCAGGATTGTCGATATCCGGCACTGCCGATAAAAGGCTTTTTGTATAAGGATGGCGCGGATTGGATAAGACACTTTCGGTGCCGCCCATTTCAACAATTTCACCTAAATACATCACGGCCACTCGGTCACTTAAGTAACCGATGACCGAAATATCATGCGAAATGAACAGATAAGTCAGATCGCGTTGTTTTTTCATTTCATTCAGCAACTGAATGATTTGTGCTTGAATAGAAACATCAAGTGCTGACACAGGCTCATCGCAGACAACAAATTGTGGATTTAAAATCAGCGCGCGCGCTATGCCGATACGCTGGCGCTGCCCACCAGAGAACTGATGTGCATAGCGATCAAGATGTGCCGCTTTAAGCCCTACGCTTTCAATTATTTCCACCACTTTGTCGCGCATTTCAGAATTTGTTTTTACAAGGCCGTGGATTTGCAGGGAAAGCCCGACGATTTCTGCAATGGTACGGCGCGGATTAAGCGAGGCATAGGGGTCTTGGAAAACGATTTGCAGATGTTGGCGCATGGCCTTCATTTGCGTGGTATCAAGCGCGGTAATATCTGTGCCTTGAAAATTGATTTCACCACTTGTCGGCTCATGCAGTCGCAAAATTGTGCGCCCAAGCGTGGATTTCCCGCAGCCGCTTTCTCCGATGAGCCCTAGAGTTTCCCCTTTGTGAATGTCAAAAGAGACCGAGTTGAGGGCTTGGATTTGAACCGGTTTTCTTTTGGTTAGTGTATCTAATAATGTTGGTTGGCCGCCATAATGTTTGACGAGATTTTTAACAGTAAGCAAAGGCGCTGATGTTGATGTCATGACTGTTTCTCCCCAGCTAAAATACAGCGCACTTCACGGCCGGGTGATATGCTTCGAATATCTATAATTTGCTGGCAATCTGCTATGCGCTGCGTACAGCGTGAATGAAACCTGCATTGCGGCGGCAGATTGATCAGATCAGGGACTTGCCCCTGAATGGGCTGGATAGACTGGCCACGCATGGAAAGCTTTGGCAATGAGGCAAGCAAACCCTGCGTATAAGGATGTTGCGGGTTGCGGATAAGTTCTCTGGTTGGGCCTGTTTCGATGATTTGCCCCGCATACATTACCACCACGCGGTCACAATGTTCGGAAACAACACCCAGATCATGTGTAATGAGAACAACACTCATACCGAGTTGCGCGCGAATATCGGCAATGAGTTCCAGAACCTGAGCCTGAATGGTGACATCAAGTGCTGTGGTTGGTTCATCGGCAATCAGCAGCTTCGGACGGCAGGATAAAGCTATTGCGATCATAAGCCTTTGCCGCATGCCGCCGGAAAACTCATGCGGATATTGTTTTAGGCGTTTTTCAGGCGATGCAATACCCACCAATTGCAGTATTTCAATGCTGCGTTCACGCACAGCTTGCCTACGGCGGAAGTAACCGCCGGGCAGGGTGTCATCATGAGCGAGGATGGTTTCTGCAATTTGCTCTCCAACAGTTAGTGATGGATTGAGAGCTGTGAGTGCATCCTGCATGGTCATTGCGATGTCGCGGCCACGCAAATTGCGTAATTCGTTTAAAGGAAGCTGCCTCAGATCTCGGCCTTCAAAATGAATGCTGCCGTTTTCGATGGTGCCGGGCGACCGGATCAATCCCATGACAGAACTAAAGGTTACACTTTTACCGGAACCAGACTCGCCAACAACGCCTAAGCATTCACCCGGTTTAACGTCAAAAGAAACACCATCAACGGCACAGACTGCACCGGCGCGAGTGTGGAAAACAGTGCGTAAGTCACGCACTTTTAATAAAGCTTCATCTCGCATCATTCGTGGAACCTCGGATCAAAGGCATCTCGCAAACCCTGACTTGCGACATTGATTGCTAAAACGAGCACAAGAATTGTGAGCCCCGGAAAGGTACTTACCCACCATGATTCAAGAATGAAGGCACGACCGTCTGCGACCATAGCGCCCCATGAGGCCGTTGGCGGTTGCACGCCAAGGCCGAGAAAACTCAGACTTGCTTCCAAAATAATGACATGTGCCACCCTGATGGTTGAAACCACAATGACTGGTGACAGGATATTGGGCAGAATTTCGCGAAACATGATGTGCGCTGGTGATGCACCTAAAGCACGCGCTGCTTCGACATATTCTTGCTCCCGTGCGGCAAGTGTTTCACCGCGCACGATGCGGCACGGAATAACCCATTCTTTGTAAGCAAGTGCCATGATGATGTTAATGAGGCCGGGGCCCATCATCGCCATCAAGCCGATTGCAAAAATAAGATAAGGAAAGCCCAGCAAAATATCGACAAGACGGGAAATAACCACGTCTGTCCATCCGCGTAAATAACCTGCTGCAAGGCCTGCGATCAAGCCGATGGCGGTCGCGACCAGAATAACGGCGGTGCCGATAAAAATGGAAATCCGTGATCCGTAAATCAGCCGTGACAGGATATCACGTCCCAGCGCGTCACAGCCAAGCAGATATGCCCAGTCGCCATCCGGATACCATGCGGGTGGTTGCAGGCGGCGGAACAAGTCTGTTTCGTTCGGGTCATGCGGTGCAATCCATGGTGCAAAGATTGCGGCCAGCACAAAAAGAAGCACAAGAATGATGCATGAGAATGCCAGCCTGTTTTGCATAAAAATTTTAATATTCTGAGCAAAGCGGCTTTCTTTGCGAGATGTGACGGCGCTTGTATCTGTGATAATGTCTGTCATAGCTTCACCTTCGGGTTAAAGAAGGTGTAGAGAAGGTCTGCCAGAAAATTGAGCAGCACATAGGTTGTCGCATAAAAAAGCACTGCCGCCTGTACAAGCGGGTAATTGCGTACAAAAATGCTTTCTACGACCAGTCTTCCCAGACCGGGCCAGCCGAAGACGGTTTCAACAATCATATTGCCGCCGAGTAATGAGCCAGTTTCGATGGCTGCAACAGAAATTGTCGGGATCAGAGCATTTTTGAGTGCGTGGCGGTAAAGAATGCGGTGGCGCTTCAAACCTTTTGCATCAGCAAAGGTAATGTAGTCAGAGCGCATGACTTCAAGCATGGATGTTCGGGTCACCCGCATGAGAATGGCACTCATGGGTAAACCTAAAGTGAGTGCAGGCAGGATGATGTGCTTGAGCGCATCCCAGAATGCATCAGGGCGACCACGTAGTAATGTATCGATCAACAGAAAATGCGTGATGGGTGCCACTTCACTACTATAGCCTAAGCGACCCGAAACAGGCAGCCAGTTCAGTTGCACGGCAAATAGCATCAATAGCAAAATACCGAACCAGAACCCCGGCATGGAGACACCAAGTAAAGAGCCGATAGTGGCAATACGATCAAAGAATGTGTTCTTTTTAACCGCTGCCAGTACACCCAAAGGGATGGATGTTATGATTGCGATGATTAGCGCAATAAGTGTAAGCTCAATGGTTGCGGGAAGTCGCTCAGCAATCACATCAAAAACCGGACGGCGATGATAAAAGCTGGTGCCAAAATCACCGGTCACAACATTGCCGACGAAGGTTACAAAGCGATGGTATATCGGCTGGTCGAGGCCGAGGTCGCTTCTCAGTAAAGCTTCTTGTTCAGGCGTGACATTCTGATCGCCAATCATAATGGTTACCGGATCACCTGGCGTGAGTGCCATCATCAGAAAGACGATAACACTAACACCTAGTAAAACGGGGATGAGCTGTAAAAACCGCTCAAACACTTTGCTTAATTGCATTAAGCGACTCCCATTTTTATTATTGTTTTTATTATTGTTTTTATTTTTAGTTATAGCCTCAATTTATGCATGCATCGTGCAAATGGATACGGCTGTCGGCACTTGGTTTCCAGCCGCTGAGACGTTTGGATACACCGTAAATATCTTGTGGCACCCAAAGGTAGATATAGGGCAGTTCTTTGTTGACAATTGCTTCAGCTTCTCTGTAAAGGCTGGCACGTTTTTCAGTGTCTGTTTCGATGCCGGCGTCGTCGAGTAATTTATCGACCTGCGGATTGGCATAACCGGCGGAATTGCCGCGATCATTGGTACGGTGTGTGGGGACGAAAATATCATAAGGATCAAGCGAGCCGTTGCCCCATGATGCCAACCACAGATCGCCGCTTTTAGGCTTTCCTTGTGTGCGCCATTTGCTGACTAATTGGCTGGCTTCACCCGTGACCACAGAAATGCGCACACCTGCCTTGCTCATGACTGCGCCTATTGCTTCTGCTGTATCTTTATATGCGCCTTCAGTTTCAAGAGTTAGTTCAATACCGTCTGGATAGCCTGCCTCGACCAACAGCGCTTTTGCTTTTTCAGGGTTATAATCATAGGTGATGAGATCGGGATTATAAGCGAAAGCATCCGGGCTCAAGATGCCGTTAATCAGAGCGGCAGTCCCATTAAACAACTTGTCGACGATCAGCTTTTTATCGACCGCATGAGCCAGTGCCTGACGTACTTTGACATCTTTTAACACGGAGCCTTCATTATTCATTGCGATGAAGAAACTTCGTGTACCATTGACCGTCATGACATCGGTATTAGGGTTATTTTTAATTTGTGAGACAGAGAATGCTGGCAATTCGGTAATAATATCCACGTCACCAGCCAAAAGTGCTGCAACGCGGGAAGCATTTTCAGGGATGACTTTGAATATTGCGCGCTCGACGCAAGCCTTGCCGACCGGTGGGACTTCTGGAGAGCCGCCATAATAATCTTCAAACCGCTCCATAATGACAGAGTCACCTTTACGCCATTCGACGAGCTTGAACGGGCCGGTGCCATTCACTTGAGTGGCAAGAGCTTCATCGCCGTGTGCCTTGACGAAGGCTTCCGAAACAATTTGTTGGTTAGGCAGCATAGCCGGCAAAATCGGCCACGGTTCACTTAAATGGATACGAATAACATTATTCTCGAGTTCTTCAACTTTTTCGACAGGGCCAAGCAAGCTTTTGCGCGGGCTGGTTTGGCCGTTCAT
>JAEWHQ010000255.1 GCA_023387715.1 Pseudomonadota bacterium
CGCGGTGGCATGCCCTTAGGCTCTGCAGCGAGCAGATGTTTGGTATATTCATGCTGCGGATTGGCAAAAATTTCAGCCGTAGGGCCGCTTTCAACGATTTTGCCCTTGGTCATCACGCAAACACGATCAGCAATTTTGCGGACAATGCCTAAATCATGGGTGATAAATAACAGCGACATGCCTTGCGACTTTTTCAAGTCAGCAGCAGTTCAAGAATTTGTGCCTGAACGGTGACATCAAGCGCCGTGGTTGGTTCGTCGGCAATCAGCAATTTGGGTTTATTGGCAAGCGCCATGGCGATCATAACACGCTGACGCTGACCACCGGAGAGCTGATGCGGATAGGATTGCAGGCGCTTTTCAGGCTCGCGGATACCCACTTCACGCAACAGTTCCAATGTGCGTTCACGCGCAGCCTTATCGCTCATGCCCTGATGCATTTTCAGGATTTCGCTGATCTGTTTTTCAATCACATGCAGCGGGTTGAGCGAGGTCATCGGCTCCTGAAAAATCATGGTAATGTCGTTACCACGCACTTTTCGCAATTCCGCTTCCGGCATGTTTAACAGATCTTTGCCTTCAAAAAACACCTTGCCACTTGGATGGCTTGCCGGCGGATAAGGCAATAATTTAAGCACGGATAAAGCGGAAACAGATTTACCCGAACCGGATTCGCCCACCAATGCCACGGTTTCGCCTTTGCCGATTTCAAAAGAAACATGATCGACGGCAGTGTGCGAGCGGCCTTCCTGATGAAAGGCAACCGAGAGGTCTTCAACGGATAATAATGGTTGCTTATGGCTCATTGAAACGACTTTCGCGGGTCAAAAGCATCGCGTGTGGCTTCACCAATAAAGATCAGCAGCGACAGCATGACAGAGATGACGGCAAAGCCGGTGATACCAAGCCAGGGGGCTTGCTGATTATTTTTTCCTTGTGCCAGCAACTCACCCAAAGAGGCAGAGCCGGGCGGCAAGCCAAAGCCTAAGAAATCCAGCGAAGTGAGGGTGGTGATCGAGCTGTTCATGATAAACGGCAGGAAGGTCAGTGTTGCCACCATCGCATTGGGCAGCAAATGGCGCCACATAATGGTCAGGTTGGAAACGCCCAAGGCGCGCGCCGCATTGACATATTCAAAGTTGCGGGCGCGTAAAAACTCGGCACGCACCACGCCGACAAAAGCCACCCATGAAAAAAGCAGCATAATGCCCAGCAGCACCCAGAAACCGGGTGGCAGGATAGCAGCAATAATCAGCAGCAGATAAAGCACCGGAATGGACGACCATATTTCGATGAAACGCTGGAATAATAGATCGACCCAGCCGCCGAAATAACCCTGCACCGCACCGGCAGCAACACCGATAACAGCGGAGGCAGCCGTGAGGACAAGGCCGAAAAGCACTGAAATGCGGAAGCCGTAAAGCGCGCGTGCAAATACATCACGCGCCTGATCATCAGTGCCAAACAGGTTCATATTGCCAAAGGTGCAATTGGGATCATCAACGCCCAGCGGATAGCGCTGACAGCGCTCTTCTTTGCTGTAAAGCCAGAAGGGTTTTGAAGGGGCGGCTTGCGGAATAGCATCATTGACGGTGCGGTAGGAATAGCGGATTGGCGGCCATAAAGCCCAGCCATTGCTGTTGATTTCATCCTGAATGACCGGATCACGATAATCGGTTACGGCATAAAAACCGCCGAATTTTTCTTCCGGATAATCGATGAGAACAGGCGCTAATAATTCACCCTTATAGGACACCAGAATAGGGCGGTCATTGGCAATCAGTTCAGAGCAAAGGGCAGCAATCAGCAGGAAGGAGAAAATCCATAAAGAATACCAGCCACGGCGATGCGCCTTAAAATTGCGCCAGCGCCGCTGATTGAGCGGGGATAAAAAGGCACGTTTTGCTGGCTTCGGCTCAGTGGAAACAACATCTGTCATCACACGTCCCTCCGCTCAAAATCAATACGCGGATCAATCCACGTATAGGTCAGATCGGATAGCAGGCTGACAAACAGGCCAATGAGTGAAAAGATGAAAAGTGTTGCAAAAACCACAGGATAATCACGGTTCAGAATAGACTGGTAGCCAAGAAGGCCAAGTCCGTCGAGGGAGAAAATGGTTTCGATCAGCAAGGAACCGGTAAAAAAGGCCGAGATAAAGGCGCCCGGAAAACCGGCAATCACAATCAGCATCGCATTACGGAAAACATGACCGTAAAGCACCTGACGCTCATTGAGGCCTTTGGCGCGGGCTGTGGTGACATATTGCTTGCGGATTTCTTCCAGAAAGGAGTTCTTGGTCAGCAAAGTTGTGGTGGCAAAAGCTGAAAGTACAAGCGCTGTGACCGGCAATGCCATATGCCAGAGATAATCGGCGATTTTGCCAAAAAGGCTTAACTGGTCAAAATTCTCGGAGGTGATGCCACGCAGCGGAAAGAGGTCGAAGAACGAGCCGCCCGCAAACAGCACAACCAGCAAAGTTGCAAACAGAAAGCTTGGCACAGCATAGGCAACAATCACGACAGCACTTGTCCATGTGTCGAAACGCGAGCCGTCTTTGAGCGCTTTGCGAATACCGAGCGGTATGGAAATTGCATAAGAAAGGAAGGTCAGCCACAGCCCCAATGAGATGGAAACCGGCATTTTTTCCTTAATATAATCAAGCACGCTGATATCGCGGAAATAGCTGGTGCCGAAATCAAAGCGCATATAGTTCCACAGCATCTGGCCAAAGCGTTCCAATGGCGGCTTGTCAAAGCCGAACTGCTTTTCCAGACTGGCGATAAATTCCGGATCAAGTCCTTGGGCACCGCGATATTTGGAACTGGACGGGCTTTCAAAACTATTGCCCTGATTCATGTCGCCGCCACCGCCTGAAAGACGGTCTAATGCGTCGCCACCTTGTCCGGATAATTGCGCAATCACCCGCTCCACCGGCCCGCCCGGTGCAAATTGCACAACGGCGAAAGAAATTGCCATAATCCCCAGCATGGTCGGGATCATCAGCAATAAGCGGCGTAAAATATAGGCACCCATTTATTCGCCTTAACTGTTGGTTGATGTTGCGGTACATGAAAATATGCACCGCGCATCCTATCTCGTCTTCAATTTTCTTTTATGCGCTCATGGCAAAAAGGAAAGCAACTCATCGGCTCAGTGTAAGCCTTATTCGTTTCCTTTTGGTTGTTAAGGCCGTTAATTGTTTTTTTGTGGCAAAATCCACCATGAGAACGGATCAATACCGGCATAATCCGGTTGTTTTTCCGGAATGCCGAATTTGTTCCAATGAGCGATATTGATGGTTTCAGAATACCATTGCGGCACAACATAATAATTCCACAGAAGCACGCGGTCGAGCGCATGGGTTGCGGCCACCAGCTCGTCACGGTCTTTGGCATAAATGACAAAATCAATCAGCTTGTCGATTGCCGGATTTTTGATGCCGGCATAATTGCGACTGCCTTTGAAATCAGCGGCTTTGGAGCCCCAGAAATCGCGCTGCTCATTACCTGGTGAATAGGATTGCGCAATGATGGTGGAGATCACATCATAGTCAAAATCATTGACGCGTGCCTGATATTGGGCGGTATCAACAATGCGGATTGAGGCATCAATACCAACACGGCGCAAATTGCTGATATATGGGTTGAAGATGCGCTCATCGGTCTGGTCTTTGCCTAAAAACTCGATTGCGAAGGTCTGACCAGCGGCATTTTTCAACTTGCCGTCTTTGGGTGTCCAGCCTGCTTCGCCAAAAAGTTTGATCGCTTCACGCAAATATTCGCGGGTTTTCTGCGGGGCATCAAAAACCGGCAGCTTGAATTCTTCCGTGAAAACTTCAGCCGGAATTTCTGCACGTACGGTTTCCAGGATTTCTTTTTCTCGACCCTCCGGCAGTCCGGAAGAGGCTAAATCAATACCGGCAAAATAGCTGTTGATGCGCTTATACTGATTGTAAAACAACATGCGGTTGGCAGATTCAAAGTCAAACAATAATGTGAGCGCTTTGCGCACTTTGATATTACTGAATTTTTCTTTGCGGCTGTTAAGGAAATAGCCCTGCATGCGCCCGTAAGAGTGAATTTCGAAGCTTCTTTTGACAACATCGCCACGTTCAAAGGCTGGAAAATTATATTGTTCCGCCC
>JAEWHQ010000276.1 GCA_023387715.1 Pseudomonadota bacterium
TTCCAGGACTGCTGCAAACGACCGCCATTACCAATATTGTGTTCAGCTTCGGCAAAGTTCAGTTCAACTTCACCACCGAAAACGAAATTGCCGGACTGGAAGTTTTTACCAGCGACAACACCGGTCAAAATACCGGAGCGGCTGGAGAACGGGCTTGGCACTTTAGAAGAGGATGCACCGATTTGCGCACCAATGTAAGTGTTGTTCCAGTCGGAGCTTGATGACACAGGTGTGTCATAAGAATAATCATTATTATTGAGGTAATCAGCCGCATGTCCGGCAAGAGGGGCTGCCAGAATTGCTACACTGAGGCTCGTCAACAGAATGTGCATTTTACTCATCGGGTACTCCATCGCCACGATACTCAACACTGTGGCTTCAAAACGCTTGTTGCACCGTGCGATTCTTGGTTCATCCGGCGCTGTTGGAGTAATTTTCACCGATAATTATGACTAAAATGGTGAAGAACTGCCGTAATCAGGCAGTCATTACGCTTAAATTTACCACCATGATTAATAATTGGTAACCAGTACGATTGACTGCAATTCAGATCAATTTAAGACCGCGCATACTGATATGACCACTCTTCCCAACGATGATATGGTCATGAATGGTTACGCCCAACGGCTTGCCTGCCTCGATTAACAGCTTGGTCATGTCAATATCGGCACGCGACGGGGTAGGGTCGCCGGAAGGGTGATTATGGACAACAATAATTGCGGTAGATGAAAGCTCCAGCGCACGGCGGATCACTTCACGCGGATAAACGGGGGTGTGATCGACGGTGCCGATTTGTTGCACCTCGTCGGCAATGAGCTTGTTCTTTTTATCCAGAAACAAAATGCGAAATTGCTCGCGTTCTTCATGGGCCATCGCGCTCATGCAATATTGCACAACTTTGCTCCATGCATCAAGAGCGATACGGCCAATCACTTCATTGCGGCTTTGCCGTTTGCTAACGGCAGCCACCAGTTTTAAATCAAACGCAACGGATTTACCGCAACCACGCACTTCACAAAGCAGGTGCTCGGGTGCGCCCAGCACTTCACTTAAAGACCCGAAACGGGCAAGCAGGGCTTTGGCTAAGGGCTTTGTATCTGCCCGTGGAATTGAGCGGAATAAAAGCAATTCGAGCAATTCATAATCGGCCATGCCTTCATCGCCGCTTTTCTTAAATTTTTCACGCACACGATCACGATGGCCGAAGTAATGCGGGACTTCAGGCTTGGCGCTTAAGGCAGCTATTTTGGCTGTCTGTTCGGAAAATCCGGGTAGCTCATCATAGTCATGTGATTTTTTAGTCATTCTGCTTGGTCGCCCCCTCCTTGCGCATACACAGACAGACTTATACTGATGCAACAGTTTTCGTGATTAGAACATAATAAATATAAAAATGAAGTCTTGATGAATAAAAATGCCGTCAAATAATTATATTTGACGGCGTTGATTTATAGTTAGCGCATGGAAGCAGGGCCGAAGATGTTTTTCGGCGAGAGCGTAAAGATCTCGCAGCCATCTTTGGTCACACCGACAGTATGCTCATATTGAGCGGTCAGCGAGCGGTCACGCGTCACTGCTGTCCAGCCGTCTTTCAGCACTTTTACATCCGATTTGCCTAAGTTAATCATCGGTTCGATGGTAAAAATCATACCTTCGCGCATTTCAACGCCGTCATTGACGGTGCCGTAATGCAGGATATTCGGCGCATCATGGAAAATCTGGCCAACGCCGTGGCCGCAGAAATCACGCACAACCGAGCAACGCTCACCTTCGGCATAGGTTTGGATTGCTGCACCAATAGCGCCGGTTTTAACGCCCGGTTTAACGGCAGCAATACCGCGCAACAGGCTTTCATAGGTCACTTCCATCAGGCGTTCAGAGGCACGCTTGATTTGGCCAACCGGATACATACGGCTGGAATCGCCGTGCCAATTGTCTTTCAGATAGGTGACATCGATATTGACAATATCGCCTTCGCGCAGTGGCTTGTCATCGGGAATGCCGTGACACACGACGTGGTTGATTGAAGTACAAACTGATTTTGTATAGCCGCGATAGTTAAGTGTCGCCGGAATGGCACCATGATCAGCACCAAATTCAAATACGAATTTGTCGATCTGGTTGGTGGTCACGCCCGGTTTGACAATATCATTCAGCTCATCAAGGCAACGTGCGGTCAGGTTGCAAATCTGACGCATCGATTCAAAGGCTTCCGGCCCGTAAAGCTTAATCTGTCCGGTTTGCTTGAGAGGGGCAAGGGCGGCATCAATATAAGTAACCATTATAAATCCGATCAGATCGTTTCATCGATCGCTACCATAGCTGTAGCGGTTATTTCTTTGGGTGATATGTGGCATCGAACAGCATAAGCCTCAACCCCGTTTTTGCGGGCAAACTGAAATGCTTGCGCGTAAGCGGGGTCTAAATCGCCGCTGATGCGAAAAATATCGCAATCTTCACGCTGAATAACAAAAAGCATTGCAGCGCGGTGGCCTGCTTTGACCATATCAACCAGCTCGAACAAATGTTTTGTACCGCGTGCAGTCACTGTATCTGGAAACTCTGCCAATCGCGGCGTTCTGATAAAGTGAACATTTTTCACTTCGACATAAATGTCAGGCTGGTTATCCTGATGTAACAGAAGATCAATACGGGAATTTTTGCCGTATTTTTGTTCACGCTTCAAACTGTCGAAGTTTTGAAGCGCAGGGATGAGCCCTTTGATCAAAGCTTCTTCGGCAATTTTGTTCGGCAGTGCCGTGTTGACGCCCACAAGTGTGTTGTCTGCTTCAACAATTTGTAAGGCGTGCGGATATTTGCGCTTAGGGTCATCGGAAACGCTCATCCAGATGCGCGATCCGGGAGTGGTCAGGCCGAGCATAGAACCGGTATTGCCAACCGATCCGGTGATGAAGCTGCCATCATCCAGCATTGCATCGACCAGAAAGCGTTTATAGCGGCGCTCAAGGCGACCGGTGACGAGGGGAGACGAAAATTGCATTATCAAGCTTTACGCCAAACCGCTCGCGCATTGCAAGCCTGAGGTTTGGCGATGCTGAAGGCTTGGAAAAGGGCTTTTAAGCCTGACGGTTCCAGTCAAATGTCAGTTCTTCGCGGAAGGCAAACTGAATGATATGTTTTGCCACAACATCTTCCAGCTGCGCCTGAGTTTCGGCAGGTGCTTCAGCGGTAATGTCGAGGGCTTCGTTGCTGGCTTTGAGCGTTACAATCCGGCCATCGGTAAAGAGAATGCGACCCTCTTGCGGGGTGAATTCAACTTCAAACTTATGCGACCAATGTTTGCACAATTGTTGCAGGTAACGGCTGGCGCTTTTGGTGACAACGGTAACAGTAGAAATAGCCATCTTTGATTCCTTATGATTGAAGATCATAAGTTGAACCTATTAGGCAGGTTTTAAATAAGCTACTGTTTTATTGGGAGGTATAAAAGAAAAAGCACCAGTGAATGGTACGCCCAAGGGGAATCGAACCCCTGTTTCCGCCGTGAAAGGGCGGCGTCCTAACCGCTAGACGATGGGCGCGCTCAAGATGTGGCGCTTATAGAAGGCTTATTTTGATCCCGC